>JBIKZP010000287.1:0-4066 GCA_044354655.1 Rhodoferax sp.
TACAACGCAGCCAACAGCACCTACGGCGACATGATCGAAATGGGTATCCTGGACCCCACCAAAGTGACCCGCACCGCACTGCAAAACGCAGCGTCTGTGGCCTCCTTGATGCTGACAACCGAATGCATGGTGGCTGAGGCTCCCAAGTCTGAAGGCGCTGGCGGCATGGGTGGCATGGGCGGCGGCGACATGGGTGGCATGGGCGGCATGGGTGGCATGGGCATGTAATTGCCCGGCTGCTCTCAGAAGCCGCAAGGCTTTTGGCGCAACAACAAAAACCCCGCCTGGTGCAGACCTGGCGGGGTTTTTTCATGGGCTCTGCGGCCCGGCGGGGCCAGTCTTAGCGCACGCAGTAGTAATAAATAGTGCTCGAATTGATTTCTTCAGGGTGCCGCACGGGGGAGGGATTACGCAAGTCCGGGGCCAAAATATGCCCATCAGCCATGGCCCAGTATTTGTGGTCCAGCGTAACGCCGCCATTCCAATCGCCCAGGGCCGACAGGTATTCATACTCGGCCAACAGCGGTAAGCGAGACTTGTTCTGGGCACAGGCTTTTTCTGCCACCTCGGGCGAGGGTGCCTTGCCAATAGGCGCACCCGGTGCACCCAGCAGCCACAGGGTTTTGTTGCCCATGCTCAAGGCCGAAGGAAAACGGGTTCGCTGGAAGTACGCAAACATCTGGGCGGCTACTGAATTCATCACTGACTCGGGCCGACCTTGCGCCTGAAAACTCAAAGATTCTCCTGTCGCCAATTCAATATTAATGGAACTCTGAATATCGCCTTGACAGCTTGGCCCGAACGAATAGGTGCCCCAGGCAAAGCCAGAAATTTTGGCCAGTTGTTTGGTGTCGAGTGTGCCCTGGCGTTGCTGCTGACGCAGGTCGCGCAGCAAATCGAGCAAGGGGGAAGGATTGGTGAACTGCAGCTTTCTCTCTTTGGGTTTCAAGTCGCGGTAAAAAGTGTCCACCGCCGCCTTCAGGCTGCCTTCCAGCAACACGTCCATGCCCAGGCCTTTGGTCGCCAAAATGCGGTTCTTGTCGATCAGGGCCTCGATAGCGAACAAAACCGGCGCGACATCTCTAGATTCCACACCCGCACTGAGCAAGTCTTTGAGCTGTGCGGTCATTTGCAGCGCCAACTCGGAGCGGGGTTTGCCGTAGACATCTTGGTACTGGCACAAGTCTTGGCCACGGATGAAGGCAATGGTGGGCCACAAAGATACGGGGCCCGCCGCGCCCGATGGCAGTGGCAGCAGGCCAAGAAGAAGCCACATCAGGCGGGACAAGAAGGAACGCAGCATAAGTTGAGCAGGGCTTGAGGCCGTTGGCCTGAGCCCCTGCACCTTTGCCCCGCAGCAAACGACAGGGTATGTTTAAATTTTAGGGCGCCCCCTGGTTTTCAGGCCCGGCAATGCCACTTGCTTGATGAAGATCAAGCAATCAAAAGGATCAGGCTAAAAGCCGTGCAAGCGCAGCTCAGTGGCCAACTGCGCGGCCGATTCAAAGTGAATGCCCGTCCACCCACACGCGCGGGCAGCTTGCACATTGACTGGCATGTCGTCAATGAAAAGCGTTTGCGCCGGCGCCAGCTGGTAGCGGCTTTGCAGCAGTTGGTAAATGGAAGCCTCGGGTTTGATGTGCTGCACATCACCCGAAAAAATGCCACCGTCAAACCACGACAAGAAGGCGTGGTTCTTCTCGAGCGTGCGTGCAAAAGGAACCGGCATATTGGACAGGTAGTAAAGCCGCAGGGGCTGCTTGTGGGCGCGCTGCAGGTGTAAATCTTCCAGCACGGCCAGGGTATCGGGCTTGGCCGTCAACAGATCCCCAATGCCTTCCATCAAGCCCTGCACTTGCAGCGGCGGCAGCTCCAGCCGGGCGGCGGTACGCCGGGCCACTTCGGCCAGGCCCAGGGTGCCGCGGTCAAACGACTGCCAGTCGGCATGGTGGAAAAAGTCTTGCGCTAATTGACCAAAGCCTTCAGGCGTATCGGCCGACTTCGGAAAATACGTTTGCAGCAAGCGCGCCGGTTGCCACTCCACCAACACGGCGCCAAAGTCAAAAACAAGGTTCATGCGGGGCGCAGCAGGCGCAGCAAGCCCGCGCTAGAGGCATCCAGCCCCTCGGTATGGCCCGAGAGCAGGCGCGCCTGCAAATCCTTGGCCAGTACCTTGCCCAGCTCCACACCCCACTGGTCAAAACTGTTGATGCCCCAGAGCGAACCGCTCACAAACACGCGGTGTTCCTGCAAGGCAATCAGGGCGCCCAGCGAAGCCGGCGTCAGGTCGTCGAGCAAGAAAAACGTGCTGGGTCGGTTGCCGGTAAAGTGCTTGTGCCCACCGGCGTCGGCCTGCCCCAGCAGCAAGGCCTGGGCCTGCGCCAGCACATTGGCCAGCAGCAAGGTGTGGTGACCGGGCAAGTTGTGGCGTGGGGTTTTGACGGCGACAAACTCCACCGGCACCACGTCCGTGCCTTGGTGCAGCATTTGAAAATAGGCGTGCTGGCCATTGGTGCCGGGCTCACCCCAAAGTACCGGCGAGGTGGCAAACGGCAAGCTGGCACCGCTGGCGTCCACCCGCTTGCCGTTGCTCTCCATCTCCAGTTGCTGCAGATAAGCCGGCAGGCGGCGCAAGGCACTGTGGTAGGGCGCAATAGAGCGGCTGCCAAAGCCGTGAAAATTACGGTACCAGACATCAAGCAGACCCAGCCGCACCGGCAAATTGCTGGGCAGCGGCGCCGTGCGAAAGTGCTCGTCCATGTCGTGGGCACCCGCCAGAAACTGGCGAAAGCCTGCGCCGCCAATGGCAATGGCCAAGGGCAGGCCAATGGCCGACCACAACGAGTAGCGCCCGCCCACCCAGTCCCAAAAACCAAAGGTGGTGCTGATGCCAAACGCCTGCGCCGCCGCCACGTTGGTGGTGAGCGCGGCAAAGTGGCGCGCCGTGTCGGTGCCGCCTTGCGCCTCAAACCAGGCCTTGGCCGAGACGGCGTTGGTCATGGTCTCGATGGTGGTGAAGGTTTTGCTGGCGATCAAAAACAAGGTGCTCTGCGGGCGCACGCTTTGGAGCACGCGGTCCAGTTCATGGCCGTCCACATTGGAGACGAAATGAAAGCGTTTGCCTTTGACGGCAAAGGCATCCAGGGCCAGCACCGCCATTTGCGGCCCCAGGTCCGAGCCGCCAATGCCGATGTTGACCACATCGGTGATGCTGGTGTCAGCGCGCACGGTGTCGGCGTAGGCCAGCATGGCGTCCAGCGTGGCGTGCACCTGCGCCAGCTCGGGGGCCAGCGCAGTCAGCGCCGGGTTGGCACCCTCCGCGCCAGCGGCAGCTGCTGGCGTGCGCAGCAGCCAGTGCATCACCGCGCGCTGATCGGTGTTGTTGATGGCGTCGCCCGCAAACAGGGCCTCGCGGTGCTGCGCCAGGCCGCACTGCTGCGCCAGGTCCAGTAGCAATTGCTCGGTCGGCGCGTCCACCAGGTTTTTCGACAAGTCGGCAAACACGTGCGGCGCCTGCTGGCTCAAGGCTTCAAACCGGTTCGGTTCATGGGCCAGCGCCACGCGGGCATCAAAGGTGCGCCCGCTGGTGTTGAAGGCCGCCTGCAAAGCGGCCCAGGCGGGCGTTCGGTCACAACGGGTGCGGCTCATGTCGGTCCTGTCATAAGAAGAGGGCTAGTTCAGGCCGCCAGCAACAGCTGGTCGAGCTTGACGGCGTCCACGCAAAACGCGCGAATGCCTTCGGCCAGTTTTTCGGTGGCCATGGCATCTTCGTTCAAGGCGAAACGAAAACCCGCTTCGTCGTAGTGCAAGGGTTTCAGGTCTAGCGTGCGGGCCGCGTCGGCGTCCAGGGCGCGCACCAGCGGCGCCTCGGTGGCGGCCAGGTTGGCCAGCAGGTCGGGGCTGATGGTCAGCAAGTCGCAACCGGCCAGGGCCGTGATCTGGCCCACGTTGCGAAAGCTCGCCCCCATCACCTCGGTGGCAATGCCAAACTTTTTGTAGTAGTTGTAAATCTGGCGCACCGACTGCACGCCGGGGTCGTTGGCACCGGCCTTGTCGGCCTCCACCC
>JBIKZP010000288.1:0-4052 GCA_044354655.1 Rhodoferax sp.
ACGAGGCTGACGGATTTGCCTTCGCACTGGACAAATTGCTGGACTCCAGCCTGCCGGCCATCGTGCTGATTTCCGATGGCGGTTACAACCATTTTGTGGTGGTCAAGGGCTTGCGCGACGGCCGAGTGCTGATGGGTGACCCGTCTTCAGGCACGCGCGCGGTGTCGCGTGCGCGCTTTGAGGCCATGTGGATCAACCGCTTGCTCTTTGTCGTACACAACCGGCAGGAGGAGGCGCAATTCAACACGGCGCGCGATTGGCAGGCGGTGCCCAAGGCGCCTTTGACGGCAGCCTTCAATTTTGAAAACTTCCGCAACACCAGCTTGGCCAAATTGGGGCCGGGTGATTTTTAAGCCAGGTTTCAAAATGAAAAAAACCCTTGTTCAGTGGGCCGCGCTAAGCGCGTTTCTTTTGACGACCAGCACCTGTTTTGGTGATGCCAGTCTGGGCGCACGCAAGCCCCGATTTGACCCCACAGCGTGGGTGCCAGCCAGTGACGAACAGCTAGCCGGTCAGCGTGGCGGCTTTGAAACCAAGACCGGCTTGGCGGTGTCGTTTGGCATTGTCCGAACGGTGGCCATCAATGGCGATGTGGTGAGCAGGACCAGCTTCAATTTTCAAGATATGGGCAATATCACTGCGCAGGAGGTCCGGTTGGCCACCCAGGCCATGGCCCAGTCGGGGGTGGTGCAAGTGGGCGGCGACAACGGCACACAGACCACAGTAAGTGCGCCAGGGGTGCCCGCCACCGTGGTGCAGAACAGCCTCAATGGGCAAAATATTCAGGCGCTTACGCGTATCAACACCAGCGTCAACAGCCTGGGTTTGTTCAAGTCTTCCAATGCGCAAACCACCCTGCGCGATGCGCTGATGGGCACCATGGGGACGCGCTGAGCGCTTTATCGGTCGTCCAACCGCGGGTGCGACAAGCCTTCTGCCGGCTCACCTGTTTCAGGGTCAATCCAGTCGGCTATGCCAATTTCTGTTTCCGCCTCCCGCAGGGTTTCGCCTGGCTCGGGGGCTTCATCGTCACCTGCACTCCTATCGGCCAGCGCCAGTTCCAGCGATTCAAACGGACCAAACTCATGTCGCCCGCCGGGCAGGCACCAGTAATAGCCGTCGGGCTTGAGCAGGATGGAATCCTGGGGGCTGTCTTCAAAGGTGGCGTTGTTCTTGCGCATGGGGATTTCCGTTCTTCAGATTCAACGCATTCAAGCGTCGTTAAGTAGCGTAGTACCCAGCGCTGAATGCTAGGTTGACAAGAATCAACCCCCTCAGCATTTGTCTTTTTAGACTGCACCTTGCCCTTGAAAACATCAGGAGAAAAGACATGGAAAAAATCTGGCTGAAAAATTATCCGCAGGGCATTGCTGCCGAGGTGAATGTGCATGCATTTGCTTCGCTCAATGAGGTGCTCAGCAGCAGTTGCCAGCGCTTTTCTAACCTGCCGGCGTACACCAACATGGGCACGTCCATCAGCTACGCTGAGCTGGAGCGGGCCAGTGGCGAATTCGGGGCGTTTTTGCAGCAGTCGCTGGGTTTGCAACGGGGTGAACGGGTGGCGCTGATGATGCCCAATGTGCTGCAGTATCCGGTGGCTCTGTTTGGCGTGCTGCGGGCTGGACTGGTGGTGGTCAATGTCAACCCGCAGTACACGGTGCCCGAGTTGGAGCACCAGCTCAAGGACTCGGGGGCCACCACCTTGGTGGTGCTGGAAAACTTTGCCCATACCGTGCAAGCGGTGATGGACCGCAACCCGGCGCTGCGCTTGCAGGTGATCACCACCGAGGTGGGGGATATGTTGCCTGTGCTCAAAGAGTTACTGACCAATGTCGTGGTGAAGTATGTGAAAAAAATGGTGCCGCCCTGGAAGATAGACGGCGCCATTGAATTCAATGCCGCCTTGCGCACCGGCCGTGCGCAGCGCCTGCGTGAGTTGCCCTTGCACCATGAAGACATTGCCTTCTTGCAATACACCGGCGGCACCACGGGCGTGGCCAAGGGGGCGGTGCTGACGCACGGCAATATGGTGGCCAACCTGCAGCAGCTCAGTGAATGGATTGCACATGATTTGAAGAGCGGCGAGGAGATACTGATCTGTCCCTTGCCGCTGTACCACGTCTACGCACTGACGAGTAGCCTGGTGTTCATGAAGATTGGCGCCAACAATGTGCTGATTACCAATCCGCGTGATATGCCGGCCTTCATCCACGACATGAAGAAGTACCGTTTTTCCGCCATCATTGGGGTTAACACTTTGTACCGGGCGCTGCTGGAAACGCCAGAGTTTGCGCAGGTGGACACGACCCACCTGAAGGTGTCCAGCGCGGGCGGCATGGCGGTGCAGCGCGTGGTGGCCGAACGTTGGCGCCAGGCCACTGGCGTGCCGATCATTGAGGGCTATGGCCTGACCGAGACGGCGCCGGTGGTCATTTCAAATCCCCTCAATATTGCGGAGTGGACCGGCATGATTGGTTTGCCTATTCCGTCTACGCTGGCCACCGTTCTGGACGACAACGATAAGGAGCTCCCTTTAGGCGAAGTGGGTGAAATTTGCGTCAAAGGCCCGCAGGTGATGCCGCGCTACTGGAACCGCCCCGATGAAACGGCCAAGGTCTTTACACCGGACGGCTGGTTTCGCACGGGCGACATGGGCTATGTCGATGAGCGGGGTTTCTTCAAGATCACCGACCGCAAGAAAGACATGATTGTGGTGTCGGGCTTCAAGGTGTTTCCCAACCAGGTGGAAGACGCTGTTGCGCTTCACTCCGGCGTGCTGGAGGTGGCTGCCGTGGGCGTGCCCGATGAGCGTTCGGGCGAGTTGGTGAAAATTGTGGTGGTCAGAAAAGACCCTGCGTTGACTGAGCTGGCCTTGCTGGCGCATTGCCGGCAACACCTGACCGACTACAAAGTGCCCAAGCTGGTGGAGTTCAGGGACGAGCCCTTGCCTAAAACCAACCTGGGCAAGATCTTGCGCCGCGAGTTGCGCACGCCTGCGGTGTCAACCACCTAAAAGCAGGTGCGCACCGCACCGCTGATGGCGCCGTCGTCTTCCACCAGGGCCAGCCAGCGCCACTTGTCAAACGTGGTGCAAGGGTGTGAGATGCCCAGCGCCACGCGGTCGCCCACAGCCGGCACGGTGCCTTGCGGATCAAATTGCAAGTAGGCGTGTTGGTCGTTGAGCGCGGTGATGCGCCAGTCGGCCGGTGCTGCGCTGGCGTCTTGCAGTTGGTGCACGCCGCGTGGTGCAAAGCGCTGCGCGGTGGGCAGGGCCATGTCGTACGAAATGTCGCGCCGCCCGCAGCTCAGCAGGGCCAGGCCGGGCTCGGGCACCGACTGCACCATGGCCCAGACTTCCAGCGCGGGTTGCAGCGAGCTGCTCAGTCCTTCGCGCTGCTCGACCAACTGCAGCAGCCGCCGGTAATGCGTGTGGTCATGCGTGATGTAGCAGCCCGAGCGCAGCACGCCTTGCACCGGTCGGCTCAAGCCCCGGGTTTGCAGCAGTGGCACCACCAGATCAAACACGCCTGAGCCGCCAGCGGTGAGCAAGATGTGTTCGTCGGCAAACAGGTTCTGCGTATCGCAGGCCTGTGTTACGGCCAGAATACGGCGCACCAGGGCGCTGACCTCGCGCGTGTCGTGCTCGTTGTCGCATTGGGCGGCGCTGCCTTCGTAGCACTCCACGCCGCACAAGCGCACGGCGGGTGATGCGGCGATGGCGTGCGCCAGGAGGAGTGCTTCTTCCTGGCTGCGGCAACCGGTGCGTTTGCCCGCAATGCCCATTTCCAGCAGCACATCAAAGACCCGCGCTGGCGCATGGGTGGCGCACCAGGCTTCAATCAGACGCAGCTGGGCCAGCGAGTCCACCAAAAACCACACGCGCAAATCGGCGTGCTGTGAGAGCAGGGCGTGCAGGCCGTGCAGGTCAGCCGGGCCTAGCACCTGGTTGGCAATGATGCAGCGGCGCGCGCCGGCGGCTACGCCAATGCCGAGCTGGTAAATGGTGGCAAAGGTCAAGCCCCAGGCGCCGGCCTGCAACTGCATGGCAAACA
>JBIKZP010000289.1:0-4040 GCA_044354655.1 Rhodoferax sp.
CGGTCACCAAGGTGGCGGCCACCTTGCGGGCAGCACCGGCAAAAAGTGCCAGGGCCGAGAAAGCCACCAGCCACAACACCACCCAAGCCACCATCAGGTGACCGTCAGCCCAGGTTTCGATCAATTGATCGGCCACCACCACCAGGGCGGACACCATGGCCGCCAACAACATGGCGCTGAGACCTTTTGTGCTGTCAAAGCCGCCACGCATGGCACGCAGAGCACCTACAGCAGACGCCACACGCTCGACCCCTGCGTGTTGGTTAGAAAAATTGGGTTGAATAAAACTTGTCATGATGAACCTTCCTAGAGATGACGTTGCTTAACAGCGATGGGGCAGATCATAGGGTTAATACTTATATTTATTCAATTTATATGTGTGATGCTTTATATTCACAGCAGTGATTGTTAAGCCAACTCCAACCTTGCCGGCACGTGAACACCTTCAATTTCAAAAACCTTGACCTCAATTTGCTTCGCGTGTTTGACGAAGTAATGACCGAGCGCAACCTCACCAAAGCCGCGCTCAAACTGTCCATCACCCAGCCAGCTGTCAGCAACGCGCTACGGCGTTTTCGAGAGGCCATGGGCGACGAACTGATCAAGCGCAAAGGGCAAGACATGGTACCCACGCCGCGTGCGCTGGCGCTATGGCCCGCTGTGCGTGAGGCCTTGCGCCAGTTGCAAGAGGTCATGACCCCCAGTGTTTTCGTGCCCGCCGAGGCCGACACCACCTTTGTGCTGGCCATGGCCGACGCCACCGCCGCCGAATTGATGCCAGGCCTGCTGACGGTGATTGACCGCGAGGCCCCTGGCATCTCGATCCGGGTTGTCCCCCTGACCACGCGCGACCCCCGGCGCCTGCTGGAGGACGAGGCCGCCGACCTGGCTATTGGTTTTTTTCCCGCCGCCTTGTCCGACTTGACTGTGCGAGCGCAAGCTGGCGAGACCGTGGCCTATGCCTACCAGCGCCTGTTCAGTGGCGAATACGTCTGCGTGATGCGCCGCAACCACCCGCTGGCCAGCGTGCCGCTGACGCTTGACCGCTATTGCGCCGCACGCCACATGCTGGTGAGCTTTTCCGGGCGGGCGTTTGGTTTCATCGATGAATCGCTGGCGCTGCTGGGGCGCCAGCGGCGCATTGTGCTGACGGTTAACCAGTTTTTCACGGCCGGCCAGGTCGTGGCCAGTTCAGACCTGCTAACCGTATTGCCGCGCCACTTCGTTAAAGTCACTGGCATTGCCGAGCAACTGGTGCTGCGCGACTTGCCCTTTGAGGCGCCCACGGTGCACATTGATGCCCTGTGGCACCACCGCTTGCACCGCGCCAGCGCCCATAAGTGGCTGCGCCAGACCCTCATTGCCTTGACCCATAACGCAGTGGACGCGGCCAACCCCAATGGCATCGCCAGCTTGCCCGAAAGCACCGACCCCAACGACATCACCGACATGCCCGCCCTCACGTCCATCAGCACCACTGCCCCATGAAACTTCAGCTGCTCTCAGACCTGCACCTTGAAGTCCACCCCGGCTGGACGCCGCAGCCCGCACCCGGTGCCGAGTTGCTGGTGCTGGCCGGCGACATTGGTTCCTACCAAGAAGGTACGCTGCTGCGCGATGATGACTTCGGTCTGGCCCGCTTCTCCCCGCTTCAGGGTTGGCCCACGCCCGTGCTGTTTGTGCCGGGCAACCATGAATACGACACGCTGGACTTTGACCAGGCCCATGCTCGCCTGCGCCAAACCTGCGAGCGGCTGGGCATCATCTGGCTGGAGCGCGAGGTCATCACCTGGGCACAAATTCTGGCCCAAAGCCCACACCCAGCTGGCGCGCTGGCAACCCTTAATGCCCCAAAGCCACAATCGCTGCGCTTTATAGGCACCACGCTGTGGACCGACTTTGACGCCCTGGGGCCCCTCACCCCCAAACCCAGCACCCAGCCTGGGGCGCACACCAACGCCTCATCCACCCCCACGTCGACGCTGACCCTACAACTCAAGGCACGCGACAAAGCGTTTCGAGCCGCTAATTACTACCTGAAAAAAACTGCCAGCAGCCGCCATGGCGCGCCCATGCTGGCCGAGCAGGTGCGGGAACAAGCCTTGCTGTGCCAAGCCTGGTTGACCCAGGCCTTGAACGAACCTTTTGATGGCGACACGGTGGTGGTCACGCACTTTGCGCCCAGCCTGCTCAGTGCCGACCCCCGTTACGGCATGACACCCGGCACCGCCGGATTTTGCAATGCCCTTGACCCCCTGCTGCCGAAAGCCAAGCTATGGTTACATGGCCATCTGCATGCCCCCAGCCAGTACCTCAGCCAGGGCTGCCGCGTGGTGGCTAATCCGCTGGGCTATGCGCGCAAAGGCGAACAAGCGGCTTTCAAGCCTGACCTGTGCCTGGAAGTTTGAGCCCTTGGGATGACTTGGGTCAAGTCCAGCTGGCGAGACTTGCCTAAACTATTTCGTACCCCCATTTGCGCAGGCATTTGCGCACGCAAGACCCAAGGAGCCTCCCCATGAAAATTCTTCTCGCCGTCGATGGCAGTGCCTACACCAAGAAAATGTTGGCCTACCTGGTCACGCACGAACAATGGCTGAGCCCGGCCAACGACTACACCGTGCTCACCGTGCAGCCCCAATTACCCCCGCGCGCACGCGCTGCCGTAGGCAAAGCCGTGGTGGATGACTACCACCGAGAAGAAGCAGAGAAAGTGCTGGGGCCGGTCTCCAAATTCCTGCTGCGCCACAGTGTGGATGCCAAAACCACCTGGAAAGTTGGGCACGCCGGCGAGATGATTTCAAAGTTTGCGCAAGACGGCAAGTTCGACCTGCTGGTGATGGGCTCGCACGGACACGGTACGCTGCTCAACCTGGTCACGGGCTCGGTCGCCACCGCCGTGCTGGCGCATTGCACCGTGCCCGTGCTGCTGGTGCGTTAAGGGCACCGGCCAGCCTAGCCCGCGCTAAGCCCCTCGAAGCAGGTGGCCAACACCAGTTCAATGATCTGCGCATCGTCATACAAATCGCCCATGCGCAAGAACTCCAGCACAGGGTCACAGGCGCGTGCGTAGCAGGTGTACAAAATGGCAATCGCGGGTAATTTGGGGTTCAAGTCGCCGCTGGCCTGAGCCGCCTCGATCCAGGCGCCCAGCCGGTCGCTCACGTCCATCAGGCCCTCCATGTAGTCGGTGTTCGCCATCAGGGTGGCGCGCAGGCTGGAGTTCTGGCTGGGCAGCGAGGGCATGTCGCCAGCCAATTTAACCTCCAGAATCCAGCGCACCACGGCGCGCAACTGCTGCATAGGGGCCGCCTCGGGCAACTCGGCAATGAAAGCTTGCGCCCGGCGCATCACCCACACCATCGCCGCTGCGGCGAGTTCTTCCTTGCTGGAAAAATGTTTGTACAGACTGGCTTTGGCAATGCCCACTTGCGCGGCCACTTCGTCCACCGTCATGGCGTCAAAACCCTTCTCCGCCAACAAGCGGTTCACGGTTTGAACAATGGCCGCCTCGCGCGCTTTGAGCATTTGCTGCTTGAAAGAGGGTTTGGGCATAACTTCAGTACTCATGGCTGAATTTTATCCATGGACGTCGAGAAACAGATGGTCGGTATTTTTTATTACCCGGCAGTCTATTTACACACGCTGCAAACTTGTTGGCCTGCCGTTCAGGCTTTGGCCAGCGGCCAACATCAATGCCTGGGTCAAGGCATCGAGCACCGCCGACTCCAGGTTCCAGCAATGCCAGTACAGATCAATCGGCAGCACATGGCCAGGGGCGATGTTGACCAGCCGCTGGCTTTGCAGATGCTCGCGCACCAGCAACTCAGGCACTACGCTCGCCCCCCAACCGGCCAGCACCGCACGCACCTGTCCTTCGCTGCTGGGCACGTGCAATTGGTTCAAACCCACCCGCTTGAGCGCACAGGCCCGGGCGATGAATTCGGCCTGCATATCGTCCTTGCGGTTGAAGGCAATAAAGGGCACGGTGCGAAAGTTATGCGGTGTCAGACCGCCAGGAAAATGCGTAGCTGCGTATTCAG
>JBIKZP010000290.1:0-4036 GCA_044354655.1 Rhodoferax sp.
CACGCCGTGCTGGACCGCGTGCCGCAGTTTTACGCCCTGCTACGCTACCTCGGCTCGGCCTACATGCTGTGGATGGCCTGGAAACTCGCCGCCACCCGTGCCGCCCTGACCGAGCCCCTTGTCACCCAGCAGCCCATGGGCTTTTGGGGGGCCATCGCCTTTCAGTGGGTCAATCCCAAAGCCTGGGTCATGACGGTCACCTTCATGAGCACTTATCTGCCGCCTGGCGCACAACTCCCACACATACTGCTTCTGGCTATGCTCTTCATGCTGCTGGGCGGTCCGTGCTCGGTGTTCTGGTTGGGCTTTGGCCAGGCCATGCGCCGCTTGCTGCAAAATCCTCGCCATCTGCGTCTCTTCAATGTAACGATGGCCTTGGCCCTGGTGGCCTCCCTCTACCCCATGCTCACTGTTTGAACCTTAACCCTTAAGCACCCCACCACATGACACAACCCAGCACCTGGCAACTGGCCCGCCGCGCCGCCAAAATGAACCCCTCGGTCATCCGCGAAATCCTCAAAGTCACTGAGCGACCCGGCATCATCAGCTTTGCGGGTGGCCTGCCCTCGGCCAAAACCTTTCCGGTGGCCGAATTTGAAGCCGCCTGCGCCAAGGTGCTGCACGACGACCCGGCCGGGGCTTTACAGTACGCCGCCAGCGAAGGCTTTGGCCCGCTGCGCGACATGGTGGCAGCCATGTTGCCCTGGGACGTGAACCCGGCACAAATCCTCATCACCACCGGCTCGCAACAAGGCCTGGACCTGGTGGCCAAAGTACTGGTGGACGAAGGCAGCAAAATCTTGGTGGAGTCGCCCACCTACCTGGGCGCCGTCATGGCCTTCATGCCCATGGAGCCCAACGTGGTGAGCGTGGCCAACGACGCCACTGGCCTGGACCTGGCCGACCTGCGCGCCAAGGCCGACGGAGCGCGCTTCTTGTACGTCCTGCCTAACTTTCAAAACCCCACCGGCCGTTCCATGAGCGAAGCCAGCCGCGCCGCCTTAAGCGCTGAGGCCGCCCGCCTCGGCTTGCCCCTGATTGAAGACAACCCGTATGGCGACCTCTGGTTCGATGAGCCACCGCCCGCACCCCTGACCGCGCGCAACCCCGATGGCTGCATTTACCTCGGCTCCTTCTCCAAGGTGCTGGCACCCGGCCTGCGCTTGGGCTTCATCGTCGCACCCCAGGCGGTCTACCCCAAGCTGCTGCAAGCCAAGCAGGCGGCTGACCTGCACAGCCCGGGCTTCAACCAGCGCTTGATCGCCGAAGTCATGAAAGACGGTTTTCTGGACCGCCACGTGCCCACCATTCGCGCGCTGTACAAAGCACAGCGTGACGCCATGCTGGAAGCGCTGGCGCGCGAGTTCCCACAAGGTACGCCTGAAACCAGCCTGACCTGGAACTCGCCGGCCGGCGGCATGTTCCTGTGGGCGCGCCTGCCCCAAGGCATGAAAGCGGTCGACCTGCTCCCGTTTGCGGTAGACCATGGCGTGGCCTTTGTACCCGGCGCCCCGTTCTACGCCGGCGAGGGCGATGATCGCAGCATGCGCCTGTCGTTTGTTACCCCCAGCGTGGAAGAAATTCACCGCGGCGTGACAGCCTTGGCGCAAGGCCTCAAGGCCTACGCCGCACAACTGTCTGCCTAGTCATCCAGCGCTTCAAAGAACAGGCCCAAGTATGCACATTCGCCCCTTCAAACAAGTCGATGTCTTCAGTGCCACGCCCTACCTGGGCAACCCGCTGGCCGTGGTGCTTGACGGTGCCGGACTGAGCAGCCAGGACATGCAGCACTTTGCGCGATGGACGCATTTGTCGGAGACCACGTTTTTGCTGCCCCCCAGCCCAGAAGGTGCCGTCGCTGGGGCCGACTACCGTGTACGCATCTTTACACCGGCCTACGAGCTGCCCTTTGCCGGCCACCCCACGCTGGGCAGTTGCCACGCCTGGCTGCAAGGCGGCGGCCAGCCGCGAGCAAGCGATCTGATCGTGCAGGAATGCGCCAAGGGTCTGGTCAGGATTCGCCGTGACGGCACCCGCCTGGCCTTTGCCGCGCCCGCACTCGCACGCAGCACCCCAGCGCCCGAGTTGCTCGAACAAGTGCGCCAGGCACTCGGCCTGCGGCCCGACCAGATACAAGCCGCGCAGCTGCTGGACAACGGACCGGTGTGGCTAAGCCTTTTGCTCGACAGCGTGGACACCGTGCTGGCCTTGAGCCCGAACCACACCGCAATTAAACAACTGGGCTATCTGGTGGGCGTGTGTGCCATTGAGCCGGCCAGCCACGCCAGCGTGCTGATTGCCCGCTCCAACCGTGAAGCCCGCGCCTTTGTCCAAGCGCCGCCCGCTGAAAAGGCGCTAACGCTCGAAGTGCGCGCCATGACGGCGGTGGTGGGCGTGGACGAAGACCCGGTCACCGGCAGCCTGAACGCCAGCCTGGCGCAGTGGCTGATCGCCGAGGGTCTGATGCCCCCGTCTTACATCGCCTCGCAGGGCACTTGCGTGCAGCGCGCCGGCCAGGTGCATGTGATGCGCGACGGCGCCGGTCAAGTCTGGGTGGGAGGTGACAGCGTCACCTGCATTGACGGCAGCGTGACACTGTGAAAGTCGAGACATGAACACTGGCCTGCCCACCCTGGCACAGATCGAAGCCGCTGCAGAAGTGGTGTACCGTGAATTTCAAGCCACACCGCAATACCGCTGGGCACTCTTGAGCCAGCGCCTAGGTACCGAGTGCTGGGTCAAACACGAGAACCACACGCCCGTAGGCGCCTTCAAAATTCGCGGTGGCCTGACCTACTTTGAACAACTCAAACAGCGCGGCGAATTGCCGCAAGAAGTCATTAGCGCCACGCGTGGCAACCATGGCCAAAGCATGGGCTGGGCCGCACGCGTACACGGCCTGAAGTGCCGCATCGTGGTACCCGTGGGCAACTCGGTGGAGAAAAACGCTGCCATGCGCGCGCTGGGTGTGACCTTGGTAGAACATGGCGCCGACTTTCAGGAAAGCCGTGAACACGCCATGGCCTTGGCCGCGCAGAGCGGCGCGCACATGGTGCCCAGTTTTCACCCCGACTTGATCACCGGTGTCAGCACCTATTGGTGGGAATTTTTCAAAGCCGTGCCGCAGCTCGATGTGGTCTACGTGCCCATCGGCCTGGGCTCGGGCGCCTGCTCGGCCATTGCGGCCAAACTGGCCCTCGGTCACCGTGCCCGCATCGTTGGCGTGGTCAGCACCCTGGCCACCACCTACGCCGACTCACTCGCGGCGCGGCGCGTGGTGGCCGCACCGGTCAGCACAGTGCTGGCTGATGGCATGGCGGTGCGCCTGGCCGATCAGGCCGCGCTGGATATTTTGCTGGCGCATCTGGACCATGTGGTGCAGGTCAGCGATGCCGAAGTGGCCCAGGCCATGCGCGATCTCTTCACCGACACCCACAACGTGGCCGAGGGCGCTGGTGCAGCCAGCTTTGCCGCAGCCATGCAAGAACGCCCATTGCTGACTGGCCAGGTGGTGGGCACCACACTGTGTGGGGGCAATGTGGACAGCGGCGTTTTTGCGCAGGTGCTGACCGGGGGCTCAGGCGGCTTTGGCTGACTGACGCTGCACCAGCTTGTCCATGAAGCGCTCGCATTCATGCAACTGTGCCAGCGGCACAAATTCATCGGCCCGGTGCGCCTGGTCAATGCTGCCCGGGCCGCACACCACCGTGGGAATGCCCACGCCCTGAAAGAACCCTGCCTCGGTGCCATACGACACCTTGGCCGTGGCCTGTGGCCGCGACAGCGACTTGGCCAATACGGTAATGCCGTCTTCCTCAGCCGCATCGAGCGCCGGCACTGCGCCGATGCACTCCAGCTCCACACCCGCCTCAGGATAACGAGCCTTCATGCGCGGCTCAAGTTCCTGCGCCACATATTGGCGAATGCTGTCCAGAATCTTGTCTGGATCGACCCCCGGAACAAAACGCAAATCAAAGAAAAATTCGCACTCTGCCGGAATGATGTTTCTGCCGTTACCCCCGCTGATCACATTGGT
>JBIKZP010000291.1:0-4019 GCA_044354655.1 Rhodoferax sp.
AGAACCCAAAGACCGCCGCATGTTGGCCAGTTGGCTGAGTTTTGACGACCTGCACCGGCTGATCTCCGCTTGCCTCACCACCCCAGTGCTCGGGCACACCATTATTTTTGGCATGTCAGACAACGCAGTGGCTTGGTGGGACAACGCCTCCGTTCGGCATGTGGGCTACGTGCCCCAAGACAGCTCCGACGTATTTCGTGACGCCGTCTATGCGCGTACCCCCGAGCCCGATCTGAGTAGCCCAGCTGTGCAGTTTCAGGGTGGCGGCTTTGTGCTGGCCGGGCCATTTGGCCTTTGAAACAAAGAACGTGCGCACCCCAGCCATGCCAGCCCAAGTAATAAGCCCATCACGCGACCGCGTGGGTGAAAGCCCCGTGTGGTCGGTGGCGCAGCAGGCGCTGTACTGGGTTGATATTGAAGGGCGCCTGGTGCACCGGCTGGACTGGCAAACCAAGCAGCAGTCCTCATGGGCGCTGGATGAGCGCGTGGGCTGCATTGCCTTGAGTGTGAACCGTACCGTCATTGCCGCCATGGAAACCGGTGTTTTTGAGCTGGTGCTGGCGCCTGGCGCCAAGGCCCAAAGCCGCCGTCTGGCCTCCATCACGCATCCGCAGGCTGACATGCGCTTTAACGATGGGCGCTGCGATGCGCAAGGCCGTTTTTGGATCAGCACCATGTGCCGTGACATGTCGCTGGCCCAGCCTGCCGGTGGCGTGTATTGCCTGGATGAGCGCGGCTTGACCGGACCGGTGGTGCAGGGCCTGATCACACCCAATGGCATGGCTTTCAGCACCGATGGCCAGCGCGCCTACCTGTCTGACTCGCACCCCTCAGTTCAGCAAATTCACACACATGACTTTGAGGTGACTACCGGCCACTGGGGGCCAGGCCGTTTGTGGGTCGACATGAAAACCCTGCCAGGCCGTCCCGATGGTGCCGCCGTCGACACCGAAAATTGCTATTGGATCTGTGGCAATGACGCCGGTGTGGTGCACCGCTTCAGCCCCCGGGGCGAGTTGCTGTTGTCACTGCCGGTCCCCGTGAGCAAACCTGCCATGTGTGCGTTTGGCGGGCCTGCGCTTGACCAATTGCTGGTCACATCCATTCAACCCGCACAAGCCGCCCCAGGATTTGACCCCAGCCTAGATGGCGCCGTTTTCGTTCTGCAAGCCCCGGTTCGCGGCTTGCCGGAGCCCGAGTTTTCCCGTTTCCCCCGTTTTTCCGCGACAGTTCATTTAACTTAAATTAATCAAGGAGATCTTCATGACATTTCGTCGTCACTTCATTTCGCTCGCTTTAGCGTCCACGGCCGCATTGACGCTGTACGCACCTTTAAGCGCAACAGCACAGACTGTTCTCAAAGCCGCTGATGTGCATCCACCGGGCTATCCCAACGTGGTGGCCATTGAAAACTTGGGGAAAAAATTAGAGGCCGCCACCAAGGGCAAGTACAAAATGCAGATGTACCCCAGCAGCGTTCTGGGCGGCGAAAAAGAAATGATTGAACAGGTGCAAGTGGGCGCCATCAATATTTTGCGCACCTCACTGGGACCACTGGGTACCGTGGTGCCTGAAGTCAATGTGTTCAACATGCCGTTCGTGTTCCGCAATGAAGCGCACATGCGCGCCGTGATTGATGGCGCTATTGGCCAAGAGCTGCTGGACAAAATTACCGCCAGCCCTGCCAAGATGGTGGCACTGGGCTGGATGGATGGTGGTTCACGCAGTCTGTACACCAAGAAGCCGGTCAAAACACCGGCAGACCTCAAAGGCATGAAAGTGCGCATGATGGGTAACCCCCTCTTTGTTGACACCATGAATGCCATGGGCGGCAATGGCATTGCCATGGGTTACGGCGAGGTTTTCAGCGCGCTGCAAACCGGTGTGTTGGATGGTGCAGAAAACAACCCACCCAGCATGTTCACCTCCAACCATTTCAGCGCAGGTACCAAGTACTACGCGCAAACCAACCACCTGATCATTCCTGAGATTTTTGTGATGGCCCGCCCCACTTGGGACAAGATGAGCAAAGACGAGCAGGCGATGTTGCTGAAGTTCTCCAAGGAAGCGCAAATAGAGCAGCGTGCCCTTTGGGACAAGAGCGTGGCCGATTACACGGTCAAACTGAAGGCGGCTGGCGTGGAGTTTGTCAGCGTCGACCAGAAACCTTTCTATGACGCTACCGCAGCGGTGCGCGCCAAGTACGGTGCTGCTTATGCAGAACTGATCAAACGCATTGAAGCGGTGAAATAAACCTGTTTCATCCTGCCCCGCTGACGCTCAGCGCCAGCGGGGTTTTGCAGTGATAGCCCGGTCTCTAACGGGGCCTTTTCCTTGAGATAGCGCGGTATGAAAGAACTAATCCATTCCATTCTTGATGGGGTCTACCAGTTGTCCATTTGGACGGCAGGTGTAGCCATTGTTTTCATGAGCATCATCATCCCCATTGGGGTTTTTGCCCGCTATGTGCTGGGCTTTGGCGCCCAATGGCCCGAGCCCATTGCCATCATGTTGATGGTAATTTTTACCTTTCTTGGCGCTGCCGCCGCGTACCGCGCCGGCGCCCACATTGCGGTGGCCATGATGACCGATCGTCTGGCCAAACCGCTGCAAAAAATTGCCGAATACCTGGTCGACGCCGCCATGGCGGCCGTCTGCCTGTTTGGCATGGTGTACGGCACGAAACTGTGCTTGGGCACCATGGGACAAACCCTGGCCGAACTGCCCTGGATGCCTGTTGGCTATTCCTACATACCGCTGCCCCTGGGCGCGTTTCTAACCCTGTTGTTCGTGCTTGAAAAAGTGCTGTTTGGCTCTCAACACGAACGTGCCGTGGTTCGCTTTGACCACTCGCTGGAAGAGACAGCCCCCACACCGGAAGGAGCATAAATATGGATGCATTGGTATTGATGGGCAGCTTTGCCCTTCTCATGCTCATCGGCATGCCTGTGGCTTACGCACTGGGTCTGGCTTCTTTGGCTGGCGCCTTGTGGATTGATCTTCCGCTGGATGCGTTGATGATTCAACTCAGCAGCGGCGTCAACAAGTTTTCGCTGCTGGCTATTCCGTTCTTCGTTCTCGCTGGCGCCCTGATGGCAGAAGGTGGCATGTCGCGTCGCCTGGTGGCATTTGCCAGCGTGCTGGTGGGATTTGTGCGCGGTGGTTTATCGCTGGTCAACATTCTGGCATCAACCTTTTTTGGCGGCATCTCAGGTTCTGCGGTGGCTGATACGGCCTCCATTGGCTCGGTGCTGATTCCTGAGATGGAACGCAAAGGCTATCCGCGTGACTTCGCCACCGCCGTGACCGTGAGTGGCTCGGTTCAGGCGATTCTGATTCCACCCAGCCACAACATGGTGATTTACGCCATGGCAGCGGGTGGCTCGGTTTCAGTCGCTGCACTTTTTCTGGCGGGTTTAGTACCCGGCTTGCTGCTGGGCGCCATGCTGGCCGCCTACTGCCTGTATGTGGCGCGCAAAAGGAATTTCCCCAAAGGCGAGGTCATTCCGCTCAAGCAGGCGCTCAAAATTTGCGTAGAGGCCATGTGGGGTCTGATGACCATGGTGATCATTTTGGGCGGCATCATGACTGGCGTTTTCACAGCCAATGAGTCGGCCTCCATTGCAGTGATCTGGGCGTTTTTTGTGACCATGTTCATCTACCGCGATTACAAGTGGCGCGACCTGCCCAAGCTGGTGCACCGCACCGTGAAAACCGTCACCGTGGTGATGATTTTGATCGGGTTTGCCGCCACCTTTGGCTACGTCATGACGCTGATGCAAATTCCGCTGAAGATCACCACCCTGTTCACCTCGCTGAGCAACAACCCCTACGTGATCTTGCTTTTCATCAACATCATGTTGCTGATTCTGGGGACGTTGATGGACATGGCACCACTGATTCTGATCCTCACACCCATATTGCTCCCGGTGGTCAAAACACTGGGCGTGGACCCCGTGCACTTTGGCATCATCATCATGGTCAACCTGGGCATTGGCTTGCTCACGCCGCCGGTAGGC
>JBIKZP010000292.1:0-4016 GCA_044354655.1 Rhodoferax sp.
CCCAGAAAGCCGTTTTTTCAGACGACGACTCCTGGAAATTACAGGGGGTTGAACGCACCGAGTTCCCACCTAAAGGCGCTACTTCAGCCCGTATTGAAAGAACCCGCCTTGACAGCTTTCGCTGGCCCACGCAAATCAGCGCTGAAATGGTGTCAGCTTCCCTGCTCAAGCCAGAGCGAATGCGCACCATTGACCTGTTTGAGTACATACAACACCTGCGCGCCAATGTACAAAGCGCGCAGCGCTATGAAATAGAGTTCTGGAAAAAAGTCTTCTACCCCTTGAGTTGCCTGGTCATGGTGGTGCTGGCGCTGCCTTTTGCCTACCTGCACTTCCGCTCGGGCGGCATTTCGGCCTATGTATTTGGCGGTGTCATGGCCGGCATCAGCTTCTTCTTGCTCAACAACGTGTTTGGATACATCGGCAATTTGCAAAACTGGCAGCCTTGGTTGACGGCCGCGTTGCCGGGCATGATTTACTCCGTCATCTCCTTATCCGCTTTGGGCTGGCTGGTGCTGAGAAGATGAAAGCGACCCTGTGAAAGCCACCATGAATTCACCCTCAACACCCCCTTTCCTATCCCCATCGCCTCGCGGCACCATTCTGTTTGCCCATGGCTCACGCGACCCCTTATGGCGCAAGCCCATTGAAACGGTGTCCCAAACCGTCGCGCGTCTGGACCCTGACAGTCAGGTCTCATGCGCCTTTCTGGAACTCTGCGAGCCCGACTTACCCACTTGTGTCGAGCACATGGTGGCCAACGGCGCCCTACAACTGACGGTCGTGCCCATGTTTCTGGGCGTTGGCAAACATGCGCGTGAAGATTTGCCGGTGCTGATGCAGGCCTTGAAGGCGCGTCATCCACACGTCCGCTTCATTTTGAAAGCAGCTATTGGCGAAGAACCTCAATTGATCGAACTGATGGCGCGCTTGGCTATCGCCTGATTTTTATAGATGATTGGGGCATAATAAAATTCATCTTTAGTTGAAATCAGTTATGAACCTTCACCAATTCCGCTTTGTGCAAGAAGCCGTGCGGCGTAACCTCAATCTGACCGAGGCTGCTCGGGCCCTGCACACGTCACAGCCCGGGGTGTCCAAAGCCATCATTGAGCTTGAAGAAGAGCTGGGCATAGAAATTTTTGCCCGCCATGGCAAGCGACTCAAACGCGTTACCGAGCCGGGCCAGCATGTGCTGAAAAGCATCGAGCTGATACTTCGTGAAGTAGGTAACCTCAAACGCATTGGTGAGCAATTTAGCGCCGAGGACAGCGGTACCCTGTCCATTGCCACCACCCACACGCAGGCACGTTATGTGTTGCCAGAGCATGTGGCCAAGCTGCGTCTGGCCTATCCCAAGGTGAACGTGAGCCTGCACCAAGGTTCGCCCGAACAAGTGGCGCGCATGCTGATTGACGAAGTCGCCGAGATTGGCATTGCCACCGAAGCCCTCGCCGGCTACGCAGAACTGGTCACCCTGCCCTGTTACGAATGGCAGCATGTGCTGGTACTGCCGGTGGGCCACCCGCTGTGCCTCAAGGAGCACCTGACTCTGGAGGACATTGCGCAAGAGCCGCTCATTACCTACCACCCAAGTTATACCGGGCGCACCAAGATTGACCGGGCCTTTGCCAGCCTCAAACTCGAACCGCGAATTGCCCTGGAAGCGATTGACTCCGACGTCATCAAAACCTATGTTCGACTGGGACTGGGCGTGGGCATTGCCGCTGAAATGGCCGTGCGCGACGTCATCGCCGACGGCGACAAGAGCGACCTGGTGGTGCGTCCCGCAGGCCACCTGTTTGGCCAAAACGTGACCCGCGTGGCGTTTAAACGCGGTGCCTACCTGCGCAATTTCGTGTATAAATTTGCAGAACTTTTAAGCGACCGCCTGAGCCGTGATCTGGTGGCCAAAGCCATGTCCGGGCATTTCAACGATTCAGATATTTGACGGCTTGGCGCTGTCATCCTCCGCCCCCCACAACACCCCTCACCCGTTTTTTAACGCGCACCCTGCCATGAGCCACCCCCAGACCCCTCACCTGCAATCCAGACTGCCCCAGGTGGGCACCACCATCTTCACCGTCATGTCTGCCCTGGCCGCAGAAAAAAATGCAGTCAACCTGGGCCAGGGATTTCCAGACTTCAACTGCGACCCACGGTTGGTGGACGCGGTCACCGCGTCTATGCAACAAGGGCAAAACCAGTACCCGCCCATGCCCGGTGTGCCCGTGCTGCGGGAAGCGGTATCGCGCAAAATTGAAGCCCTGTACGGTCGTCACTACGCGCCGGCCACCGAGATCACCATCACTGCAGGGGCCACTCAGGCCATCATCACCGCCATCCTGGCGATCGTGCACCCTGGCGACGAAGTCATCGTGCTAGAACCCTGCTACGACAGCTACGTGCCCAACATCGCACTGGCGGGCGGCATCACCGTGCGTGTGCCCCTAACCCCTGGCACCTTCCGGCCCGACTTTGACAAGATCAGCGCTGCCCTCACGCCCAAAACCCGGGCCATCCTGATCAATTCACCGCACAACCCGAGTGGCATGGTCTGGACTGACCAGGAGATGCTGCGTCTGCAAGAGCTATTGGCACCCACCAACGTGCTGCTCATCAGCGACGAGGTCTACGAGCACATGGTGTTTGACGGCCAGCCCCACCAAAGCGCGGCCCGTTACCCAGGATTGGCTGCACGTGCTTTCATCGTGTCGAGTTTTGGCAAGACCTACCATGTCACCGGCTGGAAAGTGGGCTATGTCGCGGCGCCCGCCGCCCTGAGCGCTGAGTTTCGCAAGGTCCACCAGTTCAATGTCTTCACCGTCAACACCCCCGTGCAATACGCGCTGGCAGCCTACATGGCGGATGCCCAGCCCTACCTTGACCTGCCCGCTTTTTACCAGCGCAAGCGTGACTTGTTTCGCCAAGGGCTGGCGCAAACCCGCTTTAAACTGCTGCCCGGCGAAGGCACCTACTTTCAGTGTGTGGACATATCCGACGTGAGCGACCTGGGCGAGTTTGAGTTTTGCCAGTGGCTCACCAGTGAGATCGGCGTGGCGGCCATTCCCTTGTCGGCGTTCTATGGCAACAGCTTTGATCAGCGCGTGGTGCGCTTTTGCTTTGCCAAGAAGGATGAAACCTTGCACGCTGCGCTAGAGCGCTTGCAGACCCTCTGAGTCACCTGACTCGCGCTTCGCCTCAACCCAACTGCGCCCACGCCTTCTCCAGACGTTTGACACTGACCGGCTGCGGCGTGCGCAGTTCTTGCGCAAAGAAGCTCACGCGCAGCTCCTCAAGCAACCACCTGAACTCGTTCATGCGCTCATCATTCACGCCTTTGCGTTCAGCCACCAGGCGCCAGTAACGTTGCTCCAACGGACGCAGCTCGGCCAGGCGGGCCGCGTCACGGGCTGGATCGGCACGGTATTTTTCCAGGCGGGCCGTGATGGCTTTTTGGTAACGCGCGAAGTGCTGCAAGGGCCCCCAGGGGGTGACAGCCAAAAAGCGCTTGGGCATCAGACGCGCCAGTTGCTGGGCGGCGTCGGCAGTGGCTTCAGGCGCATTTTTTGTATCTTTGATCTTGCGTGCAGCGACGGCGTACTCCGCCAGAATACTGGCCGCCAGACGCGCCACCTCGTTGGCGATCAGCGTCAGTCGACCTCGGCCCTCGTCCACGCGGCGTTTGAAAGACAGTTCGTCCGTTGGCAGTGGCGCCAGCAAAAACGCCCGGTCCAGCGCCACCGCAATGATTTGCTCGCGCAAGGCCTCCAACGTACCGCCACCTGAACCGTCGGCGCTCTTGCCAACCTGCAGGTAGGTGACGGCCATTTTTTGCAGATCAGGAATATTCTTTTCAAGGTATTTCAGCGCGTCTTTGATTTGCAGCGAAAACAGGCGGCGCAGGCCTGCGCGGTGCTTGGCGGCAGCCACCTCGGGTTCGTCAAAGACCTCGATGGTGACGGCCTCGCCGGCATCAATCAAACCGGGGTAGCCAATCAGGGTTTGACCCCCTT
>JBIKZP010000293.1:0-4008 GCA_044354655.1 Rhodoferax sp.
CCGGGCGGAAAGATGCCGGCCTGCACCACGTCTTGCACCATGCGCTGGGTCAGCCAGGCGGTGGCGGTGGCCGGTTTGATCACCACCGGCACACCCGAGAGCAGCGCGGGCGCGGCTTTTTCCCACAGGCCCCAGGCCGGGAAGTTGAAGGCGTTGATGAACAGGGCCAGACCGCGAATGGGCGTGAACACGTGCTGCGACACAAACAAGGGGTCTTTGCCCAGACGGGCGGCTTCGCCGTCGCGCATGAAGTGGCCGTCGCCCAGCGACTCGCCCAGCTTGGCGTAGGTGCCCAGTGTGAAGATGGCGCCGTCAATGTCCACCGCCGAGTCGGTTTTAACGGTGCCGCTGTTGGCGGTGGCGATGTCGTAGTAGGCGTCGCGGTTGGCTTGCAGTACCTTGACTGCGGCCGCCAGCAGCGCGGCGCGTTCGCGGTAACTCAGGGCGCGCAGGGCCGCGCCACCGTGTGTGCGGGCAAAGTCAAAACCACCCGCCAAGTCCAGGCCGGTGGCGTCCACGCGCACCAGTTCGGTCCCCAGCACGGGGTCCGTCAATACGGTGCCTGTGCCACTGCCGTTTTGCCATTGGCCGCCCAGGTAGTTGGAAAGGAGCGAGGTTGTCGAGCGCATATAGGGGCCTTGAAGTCGTGAATAAATAACTTGCACAAGTCCGCTGCGGCCTTGACAAAGGGACTTGCACAAAACTGCAACATGAATTATTGTGCGTGCACGAACGATAAAGTTTCCCGAGCACCATGTCAAGCACTATATTGCATCCCTCCGCCGCCTTAACCGATGAAGCCTTGGAAGACCAGGCGCCCTTGGCAGGACTTTTAACGCCCCAGATCAGCACCGAAGCGCCCAAAAAGCACCCGTTTTTAGAGGCGCTGGGCGAGCGCGTGCGGGCCTTGCGCTCGCGCCGCGGCATGACGCGCAAGGCGCTGGCGCAGCTGGCCGACGTGTCCGAGCGCCACTTGGCCAACCTGGAATACGGCGTAGGCAATGCCTCTATCTTGGTGTTGTTGCAGGTGGCCGGCGCGCTTCAGTGCTCACTGGGCGAGCTGATTGGTGACATCACCACGTCTTCCCCTGAATGGCTGATGATTCGGGAGTTGTTGGAGCAACGTGACGAGGCCACCCTGCAGCGCGTGCGCGTGGCGGTGGGCGAAATGCTGGGCACCGGCGGCGGCAATGCCAATACCAGCTCGCGCATTGCGCTGGTAGGCTTGCGCGGCGCAGGCAAGTCCACGCTGGGCCAAATGCTGGCCGAAGACCTGGGGTTTCCGTTTGTTGAGCTGAGCCGCGAGATTGAGAAGTTTGCCGGCTGCAGCGTGGCCGAAATTCAAGCGTTGTATGGCGTCAACGCCTACCGTCGTTACGAGCGCCGGGCGCTGGAAGAAGCGATTCAAATCCATTCCGAGGCCGTCATTGCCACCCCCGGCGGCCTGGTGTCCGACCCGGCCACCTTCAACCAGTTGCTGGCGCACTGCACCACCGTCTGGCTCAAGGCCGACCCACAGGACCATATGAAACGCGTGCTGGCGCAGGGCGACACCCGACCTATGGCGGCCAGCAAAGAAGCGATGGAAGACCTCAAAGGTATTCTGGCGGGCCGCGCCGCTTTTTATGCCAAGGCCCAACTCCAGGTGGATACCAGCGCCCAGCCGCTGGAGCGTACTTTTATGGACCTGCGCCAGCAGGTGCGCCGCCTGCTGCAATTGAGTGCCTGAAAAAACATGCAAAAAAGTGCTTGACGCTCGAAATTAACATGCATTAAAATGCAGTCATCGTCCAAGTCATGTCTTGTTTGCCTTATTTTCAGGAGCCCCCGATGACCACCAGCCCCCGCGTCGAATACCAGACCCACCCGTCCCAGTACAAGCACTGGAAGCTCAGCTTTGACGGCGCCGTGGCCACGCTGAAGGCGGACTTTGATGAAAACGCCGGCCTGCGTCCTGGCTACAAACTCAAGCTCAACAGCTACGACCTGGGCGTGGACATTGAACTCAACGATGCGGTTCAACGCATTCGCTTTGAGCACCCCGAAGTGCGCACGGTGGTGGTCACCAGCGCCAAGGAAAAAGTGTTTTGCTCGGGCGCCAACATCTTTATGTTGGGTGTGTCCAGCCACGCTTGGAAAGTGAACTTCTGCAAGTTCACCAACGAAACTCGCAACGGCTTGGAAGACTCGTCCAAGCACAGCGGCCTGAAGTTTTTGGCGGCTGTGAACGGCGCCTGCGCTGGTGGCGGTTACGAGTTGGCGCTGGCCTGCGATGAAATCATTTTGGTGGACGACCGTGCCAGTGCCGTAAGCCTGCCTGAAGTGCCTCTGCTGGGCGTTCTGCCCGGTACCGGCGGCCTGACACGCGTGACCGACAAGCGCCATGTGCGCCACGACCTGGCCGACATTTTTTGCACCAGCGTGGAAGGTGTGCGCGGCCAAAAAGCGGTGGACTGGCGCCTGGTGGACGCTGTCGCGAAAACCTCGGTGTTTACCCAAACCGTGCAAGCCCGTGCACTGGAACTGGCCGCACAAAGCGACCGCCCCGCCCACGGCCAGGGCGTGCAACTTTTGCCGCTGCAGCGCACGCTGGAAGCCGACGCCCTGCACTACCAGCACGTGGCGGTAGAGATTGACCGCGCCAAACGCGTGGCCACCTTCACCGTCAAAGCCCCTGCGGGCGCGCAGCCTAGCGACATTGCCGGGATTGAAGCGCTGGGTGACACCTGGTACCCCCTGGCCATGGCGCGCGAGCTGGAAGATGCAATTTTGACGATGCGCACCAACGAGCTCGACATTGGCGTGTGGCTGATTAAAACCAGCGGCGACGCGGCCGCCGTGCTGGCCATGGACGCCACACTGTTGGCGCATCAAAACCACTGGCTGGTGCGCGAAACCATTGGTTTGCTGCGCCGCACGCTGAGCCGCCTGGACGTGTCTTCGCGCAGCCTGTTTGCGCTGATCGAGCCCGGCTCCTGCTTTGCCGGCACGCTGCTTGAAATGGCCTTGGCCTGCGACCGCGTGTACCAACTGGCACTGCCCGATGACGAAGCCGGCGCGCCCAAGATGACCGTGGCCGAGACCAATTTTGGCCTGTACCCCATGGCCACCGACCAAAGCCGACTGGGCCGCCGTTTTTATGACGAACAAGGTCCGCTGGACGCGGTGCGCGCCCACGCCGGCCAGCCGCTGGACGCCGATGCCGCCTTTGCCCTGGGCCTGGTGACCGCCAACCCAGACGATATTGACTGGACGGACGAGGTGCGCATTGCCATTGAAGAACGCGTGGCGATGTCACCCGACGCGCTCACCGGCCTGGAAGCCAACCTGCGATTTAACAGCCAAGAAAATATGGCCACCCGTATTTTTGGCCGTTTGACCGCCTGGCAAAACTGGATCTTCCAGCGCCCCAACGCGGTGGGTGAAAAAGGCGCACTCAAGGTGTACGGCAAGGGCGACAAAGCCGCCTTTGACTGGAACCGCGTCTGACCGTTGACCTGCCCAAACCGCCCACTCTATTTTTAAGCCCCCTCATTTCAACCAGGAGTTCATCATGTCCGGTATCAACTACAGCGAAAAGATTCCCAACAACGTCAACCTGAACGAAGACCGCACCTTGCAGCGCGCATTGGAGCAGTGGCAGCCCAACTTCATCAACTGGTGGGACGACATGGGCCCCGAAGGCTCCACCGACATGGACGTGTACCTGCGCACCGCCGTAAGCGTAGACCCGCAAGGCTGGGCACAGTTTGGCCACGTCAAGATGCGCGACTACCGTTGGGGCATCTTTTTGAACCCCGGCGAAACCGACCGTACCATCCACTTTGGCGACCACAAGGGCGAGAAAGTCTGGCAAGACGTGCCCGGCGAGCACCGCGCCAACCTGCGCCGCATCATCGTCACGCAGGGCGACACCGAGCCGGCCTCGGTCGAGCAGCAGCGCCACCTGGGCAATACCGCGCCCAGCATGTACGACCTGCGCAACCTGTTCCAGATCAACGTGGAAGA
>JBIKZP010000020.1:0-12546 GCA_044354655.1 Rhodoferax sp.
GAAAGTAGCGGTCGGCACTGCCTTGCTGCATGGCACCAATGGAGCCCATGCCGCGGTAACTCTTGTAGCTACGGCCCTGGTACAAAATAACTTCGCCAGGCGCTTCTTCAGTGCCGGCAAACATTCCGCCCATCATGACGGTGCTGGCACCGGCAGCAATGGCTTTGGAAATATCACCACTGAAACGAATGCCACCGTCGGCAATCAAGGGCACGCCGGTGCCGCGCAAAGCGGTGGCCACGCTGTCAATGGCCATGATCTGTGGCACGCCCACGCCAGCGACGATGCGGGTGGTGCATATGGAGCCAGGGCCAATGCCCACTTTCACGGCATCGGCACCGGCCTCAACCAGCGCCAGCGCCGCCGCGCCAGTGGCGATGTTGCCGCCAATCACATCGATGTGGGGGTAGTTCTTTTTAACCCAGCGCACCCGCTCAATCACGCCGTGGCTGTGGCCGTGCGCGGTGTCTACCACAATCGCGTCCACCCCGGCACGCACCAGCGCTTCTACGCGCTCTTCGGTGCCCACGCCAACACCCACAGCCGCGCCTACGCGCAACTTGCCTTGGGCGTCACGCGCGGCGTTGGGGAAACTGGTTTGCTTGGTGATGTCTTTCACCGTGATCAGGCCCTTGAGTTCAAAGGCATCGTTGACCACCAACAGGCGCTCAATTTTGAACTGGTTAAGCAGCACCTTGGCCTGGGCCAGGGTGGTGCCGTCGGGCACCGTGACCAACTTGTCGCGTTGGGTCATGATCTGGCTAACGGGCAGGTCATAGCGAGTCTCAAAGCGCAGGTCGCGCCCGGTGACGATACCCACCACTTTGCCACCATCGCAGACCGGAAAACCGGAGACGCCGAGCTGTTCGGACAGCTCCATGACTTGGCGTACCGTGTGGTGCGGGGTGATGACCACGGGGTCGCGCAACACACCGGATTCATAGCGCTTGACCTTGGCCACCTGGGCTGCCTGCTCCTGGGCGGTGAGGTTTTTATGCACGATGCCAATACCGCCTTCTTGCGCAATGGCAATGGCCAGACGGGCTTCGGTCACCGTGTCCATGGCGGCTGAGACCAGGGGCAAATTCAACGCGATGTTGCGGGAGAAACGGGTGGCGAGGGAGGTGTCCTTGGGCAGGACTTGGGAGAATGCGGGCACCAACAAGACGTCGTCGAAGGTGAGCGCTTTGCCGATCAGGCGCATAGTCTAAAGCTCCAAATCGCGGATTGTACCCGCGCCGGATGTGCCACCCCGCCCTCTGCCGCCGCTGACAGCCAGCAGGGCCGCACCTTCAGGCGCGGCTCAGTAACCGGCCTTGGCGCCCTCGCGCTTCTTGACAAAAAGTCCTGCGGTTTTTGCCCCTTGCTTGGCAAAACGCTCGCGGCGTGCCACTTTGGGGTCTACCGTCAGGTCGCGGTAAACCTCCACCCGGTCGTGCTCGCGCAAGGTTTGGGTGGGCACGCAACGCCGGCCCCAGACGCCAAAATGCGCACTGGCTAGGTCAATGCTGGGGTAGTGCTGCAACAAACCACTTGCCTGCACCGCCTGCAACACGGTGCATCCAGGGGGCACGGTCAGGGCCAGCTCAAGCACCTCGCGGGCCTTGGCGGAGTACACCAGGGTGATGTTCAGTGGCGTGTCAGTCGCCATAAACCTGCACCGCGCGTTTGACGAAGGCATCCACCATGCTGGCGGCAATTTTGTCAAAAACCGGGCCCACCAGCCGCCCCAAGGTGGCGTTGTCAAAACCGTAGTTCAGCGTCAGCTCCACCTTGCAGGCGCGTTGCGAGCCGTCACCCAAGGGCAGAAAAATCCATTCCCCGTCCAAACTTGAAAAAGGTCCTTTGACCAGTGACATCGCCACCCGCTGGTCGGGCGTGTGGGTGTTGCGGGTGGTGAAGGTTTGACGAATGCCACTGAAAGAAATGCCGACTTCAGCCGTCACCCCCAGGTCATCTGCGGCCACAATGCGCGCTTGGTCACACCAAGGCAAAAATTGGGGGTATTGATCGACAGCGGTCACCAGCAGGTACATCTCTTGCGGGCTGTACCAGAGCAGAACGGACTTCTTAACAGTTTTCATAGAATAGGGACCTGCGCGGGATTGTAGACAAGCCTTGTACGCACGACTTACAACCCCATCTCCTAGCTCATGGCCAAAAAACCCGAAACCAACTCCCGCATTGCCGACAATAAAAAAGCGGCCTACAACTACTTCTTTGAAGAGCGGTTGGAGGCCGGGTTGGTGCTGGAAGGATGGGAAGTTAAATCGCTGCGCGCCGGCAAAGTGCAACTGACCGATGGTTACGTGGTCATTCGCCACGGCGAGCTGTTTGTGATTGGCCTTCAAATTCAACCGCTGGGCACGGCGTCCACCCACATCAGCCCGGACAAAACCCGTACCAAAAAACTCTTGCTGCACAAGGAAGAAATCAAACGCCTGATTGGCAAGGTGGAGCAAAAGGGTTACACCCTGGTGCCACTCAACCTGCACTGGAAAGCCGGCAAGATCAAATGCGAAATTGCTTTGGCCAAGGGCAAGGCCGAGCACGACAAGCGCGACACCATCAAGGACAGAGAAGGCAAGCGCGAAGTCGAGCGCGCCATGAAAAGCCGCAGCCGCTAGCGGCACCTTACAACCGCTTAACTGAAAGCCATCAAAACCGCCAAAGGTGCTTAAAGACCGCGCAAGGGGTGCGCGTGTGCCGGCCAGGGACTTTCAAAAAACGGTTGCACCATGGCGGGGGTGACCTCTTCAATACGCGCTGGCGCCCACTTCGGGTGGTGGTCTTTGTCGACTGCCAGCGCCCGAATACCTTCCGTAGTTTCAGAGTGGTGACCAAAGCGGCCCAGATGTTCGGTGTAAAAACAATGGCGCACCATGTTGCGCTCCATGCGTAAATCCTGCGCGAGCGTCATGCCGCGGGCACGGCGTATTTGTTCCAGCACCACATGCAGCATCAAGGGCGAGCGATGGCGCAATGTGGCCGCGGTTTGCTGCGCCCAGTCAGCGGTGTCGGCTTCCAGCGCCTGCACGATGGCGGGTACCGAATCCAGAGAAAAATAGCGATCCACCTGGGCGGTTACCGCTGTCAAACCAGGAACTGTCACCACGGCAAAGTTGGCCTGCCAGGCGCGCAAATCGTCAGGCTGGCAACGCTGCAGCAAAGCCAGCGCTTCCCAGGCCGCTGGCAATTGCGCGGCGGGCATGCACATATCTGCCAAGCCCAGTTCAATGGCCTGCGCCGCGTCCAGCGGAGTGCCCGTCAAAGCCAGCCATTCACCGGTGCGCCCGGGGCAGCGGCTTAGAAAGTACCCGCCCCCTACATCGGGGAACAGACCAATATGGGTCTCGGGCATACCCAGTTTGCTGCGCTCGGTCACGATTTTGTGAGAGGCACCCTGGCTTATTCCCATGCCACCGCCCATCACAATGCCGTCCATGAAGGCCAGGTATGGTTTGGGGTAGTGGTGAATCAAGTGGTTGAGTGCGTACTCTTCCGTGAAGAAGTCTTCCAATGCAGGGTTGCCGGCGAGCACGGCCTGGTGAAAAAATCGGATGTCACCGCCAGCGCAAAAATGGCCAAAGGGGCCGTTCTTGTCGGTGCCACGAATCGCTACGGCCTGAATTTTCGGGTCATGCTGCCAACGCAGCAGGGCCGCAGTCAAGGCACGCACCATGGGCAGGGTCAAGGCATTGAGCGCTTTCGGGCGAGCCAGGGTCAACATGCCCACGTGGCCACGAACTTCGGCAATAACTTCGGCACAGGTAAACGCGTTCATGCTGAATCTAAACAAGTTGGAATGGGCTGCATTGTGACCGCAAACCTGGCGCTTTAGCCCCCATGGCTAGACTCCGACCTTGTCATAATTCAGCCATGTCTGCACCCTTGCCCCCCCCTGTTGACCTGCCCCGCGTCGTCTCGGCTAAACAGCGGTTTGGCTTTTTACTGGTGCCCAATTTTTCCCTCATCGCACTGAGTTCCGCCATTGACCCCCTGCGCCTGGCGAACACAGCATTGGGCCGACAAGCTTTTCAGTACGTCACCATCGGCCTGCGAGACGAGCCCGTTCTTTCCAGCGATGGCATACGCGTGCTGCCCGACCAGGTGATGGGGCAAAGCAGTGACTTTGATGTGGTGCTGGTGATTGGCCCCAACCCCATTCCCAAAGTGGGCTATGGCGACACAACCCGATGGCTGAAGCGCTTGGCGGCGCAAGGCATTGCCTTGGGTGGCATCGACACGGGCAGTTATTTTTTGGCCAAGGCCGGGCTACTCAATGGTTACCGTTGCACCATTCACTGGGAAGACCGGGACACCCTGGTGAGCGAATTCCCGGAGCTGATTGTGTCCAGCCGCCTGTTTGAGATTGACCGTGACCGCTACACCTGCAGCGGTGGCGTCAGCCCCCTGGATTTGATGACCTTTGTGCTGCGTCGCCCGCCGGGCAGCCGCGAACTGGCTCAGCAAGTGTCAGACCTGCTGGTGTCGCACCAACGCAGCCCGGACGAGAACCAATCGCTCCCCATGCGCTACCGCTACAACAACCTGCCCGAGGTGTTGCTGGAGGCCCTTGAAATCATGGAGAGCAATATTGAAGAGCCTCTGACCCCCGGGGAAATTGCCGATTATTTGAAAATATCAAAGCGGCAGTTAGAGCGCATGTTCAAAGAATATCTGGCAACCGCACCGGCGCGCAAGTACCTGGAGGTTCGGCTGGCCCATGCCCGCCGTGCCGTACTGCGAACCAACCGCCGCATGGACGAGATTGCCATGGCCTGCGGTTTCGCCACCACCGCCCATTTCATTACACGTTACCGCGACATCTACGCCAACACGCCCCAAGCCGAACGCTTGGCGACCCCTCGGGGCTGAGCCTAGCCCGGCATTTTTTAAACGGGCGGTGTTCTCACCACCCCGATGCACCCGCATGAAATAGGGTGCACCCTAATAGGGAAAACACGCACAGTTCAGGTGCTCTAATTTGCGCAAATCGAAAATTTTTTGACGCAAATAAATGATTTGATTTTGTCTCCTGACATAAAGTTTCAACTTTATTGAAACCCAACGGAGCCCATCTCATGATCGACAACATGCCCCCCCTGATTCGCCTGCGAAACGGTGAAAAAGTCCAAAACACTTTCTCGCTGCATGAGTACGCCAATCGCATGGCCAAGGTGCGCAAGCACATGTCAGAGAACAACATTGATGCGGTGCTCTTCACTTCGTACCACAACATCAATTACTACAGCGATTTTCTGTATTGCTCTTTTGGCCGTTACTACGGCCTGGCCGTCACCCACGACAAATCCACCGTGATCGCCGCCAACATTGATGGCGCACAACCCTGGCGTAAAGGGGTGGCAGACGACATGCTGACCTACACCGACTGGCAGCGTGGCAACTACTTCCGTGCCGTGCAGTCCTGCATTGCCAACAAAGGCCGGGTCGGCGTCGAGTTTGACCATCTGCCCGTAGACCGCCTGGCCATGCTCAAGGCCGCCTTGCCTGGTGTCGAGTTTGTCGACATTGGAGCGGCCTGCATGAAGATGCGCATGGTCAAGAGCGCCGAAGAAATTGAATTCATCGCGCATGGCGCACAAGTTTGCGACATTGGCGGTGCAGCCCTGGTGGCCGCCGTCAAAGAAGGCGTGCCCGAGCACGAGGTGGCACTGGCCTCTACCAACGCCATGGTGCGCGAAATTGCCAAACGCTTCCCGCACACCGAGCTGATGGACACCTGGACCTGGTTTCAGTCCGGCATCAACACCGACGGCGCACACAACCCCGTCACCACCCGCAAGGTGCAAAAGGGCGACATTCTGAGCCTGAACTGCTTCTCCATGATCTCGGGCTACTACACGGCGCTGGAGCGTACGCTGTTTTTAGGCCACGCCTCTGACGAACACCTGCGCCTGTGGGAGATCAACTGCAAGGTCCACGACGAAGGCAAGAAACTGCTGGTTCCGGGTGCCCGTTGCAGCGATATCGCGCTGGAACTGAACAAGATTTTTGAAGAACACGACCTGCTCAAGTACCGCACCTTTGGTTATGGCCACTCCTTTGGCACGCTGAGCCATTACTACGGCCGTGAGGCGGGGCTGGAATTGCGTGAAGACATTGACACAGTGCTCACACCTGACATGGTGATCTCTATGGAGCCCATGATCATGCTGCCCGAAGGCATGCCTGGTGCGGGCGGCTACCGTGAGCACGACATACTTGTTATCACCAAGGACGGCAACCGTAACCTGACGGCCTTCCCCTACGGTCCAGAGCACAACATCATCAAAGCCTGATCGCCATGTTTGACCGCGTCACGCATTCGCTGCAATCTGTAGACCCCGAGATCTGGTCGGTGCTGGGGCAGGAAAACCTGCGCCAGCAAGACCACATCGAGTTGATTGCCTCGGAGAATTACACCTCCCCGGCCGTCATGACGGTGCAGGGTTCGCAACTCACCAACAAGTACGCTGAAGGCTACCCGGGCAAGCGTTACTACGGTGGGTGCGAGTTTGTCGATCAGGCCGAGCAACTGGCTATTGACCGACTCAAGCAGTTGTTTGGCGCGGACAAACACGGCTGGGGCGCCAACGTGCAACCGCACTCTGGCGCCCAGGCCAACGAGGCCGTGTTCATGGCCACCATGAACCCCGGCGACACCTTCATGGGCATGAGCCTGGCTGAAGGGGGGCACCTCAGCCATGGCATGGCGCTCAACATGAGCGGCAAGTGGTTCAACGTGGTGTCCTACGGCCTGAACGCCCAGGAAGAGATTGACTACGAAGACATGGAGCGTAAAGCCCATGCCTGCAAGCCCAAACTCATCATTGCGGGTGCCTCCGCCTATTCACTGCGTATTGACTTCGAGCGTTTTGCCCGTGTCGCCAAGGACGTAGGCGCTCTGTTGCTGGTGGACATGGCCCATTACGCAGGATTGATTGCGGCGGGCCAATACCCCAACCCGATCCCGCACGCCGACATCGTGACCTCCACCACCCACAAAAGCTTGCGCGGCCCACGCGGCGGCATCATCTTGATGCGCCCTGAATTGGAGAAAGCAATCAACAGCGCCATCTTTCCTGGCCTGCAGGGAGGCCCGTTGATGCACGTCATTGCAGCCAAGGCGGTGGCATTTAAAGAAGCCCTGAACCCGTCATTCAAGACCTACCAGCAACAGGTGGTCACCAACGCCCGCATCGTGGCCGAGACCCTGATACAGCGCGGTTTGCGCATTGTCAGTGGCCGCACTGAAAGTCATGTGATGCTTGTGGATCTGCGCGCCAAGGGCATCACGGGCAAGGAAGCCGAAGCGGTGCTGGGCCGTGCCCATATGACCATCAATAAAAACGCCATTCCCAACGATCCTGAAAAAGCCATGGTCACCAGTGGCGTTCGCCTGGGAACGCCCGCCATGACCACCCGTGGCTTCAAGGACGAAGAGGCAAGGCAGACCGCGCACCTCATCGCCGATGTACTGGATAAACCGCACGATGCCGAACACATTGACGCGGTGCGCGCCAAAGTACACGCCCTGACCAGCCGTTTTCCGGTGTACCGCTGACTGGGTTTTAGCCATGGCTGCCTGCACCTTTAACCCCTTCATGACAAGCAAACACAAAGCAACTTCTCGTGGCGGCCTGGCTGCCAACGTCGTCGAGCGTTGAAATTAATCCATGCAAAATTTTTCTATCTGGTCCTTGCTGCGCAACAGCTTGTCCTACCACGAAGGCTGGCAAAAACAGTGGCGCAGCCCTGAGCCCAAGCGCGAGTACGACGCCGTCGTGGTGGGCGCTGGCGGCCACGGCTTGGCCACTGCGTATTACATGGCCAAAGAACACGGCATGCGCAATATTGCCGTGGTGGAACGAGGTTGGCTGGGCGGTGGCAACACCGCGCGCAATACCACCATCGTGCGCTCTAACTACCTGTGGGACGAGTCCACCGCGCTCTATGAGAAAGCCATGGCGCTGTGGGAGGGGCTGTCGCAAGACATCAACTACAACGTCATGTTCAGCCAGCGCGGCGTGATGAACCTGGGCCATTCCCTGCAAGACATGCGCGACATTGAGCGCCGGGTCAACGCCAACCGTCTGAACGGCGTGGACGCCGAAGTGGTGACACCCGAGCAGATCAAGGCCATGATTCCCTTCATCAACCTCAACACCCGCTACCCCGTGCTGGGCGCCTCGTTGCAACGTCGTGCTGGCGTGGCCCGGCATGACGCGGTGGCCTGGGGCTTTGCCCGCGCTGCAGACGCCTTGGGGGTGGACATCATCCAGAACTGTGAAGTCACTGGTATCCGGCGCGAAAACGGTGCCGTGGTGGGCCTTGACACCGCTCGGGGTTTCATCAAAACCCCGAAGGTGGCGATTGTGGCAGCCGGCCATTCCAGCGTAGTCGCCAGCATGGCTGACCTGCGCTTGCCAATCGAGAGCCACCCGCTACAAGCCTTGGTCTCCGAACCGCTCAAGCCGATCTTTCCTACCGTGGTCATGAGCAACGCCATTCACGCCTACATCAGCCAGTCCGACAAGGGCGACTTGGTCATAGGCGCGGGCATCGACTCTTACGCCGGCTACGGCCAGCGTGGCAGCTACCAAACCATTGAACACACGCTGCAAGCGATTGTGGAAATGTTCCCGCTGTTCTCCCGCGTTCGCATGAACCGCCAATGGGGCGGCATTGTCGATGTGTCGCCAGACGCCTGCCCCATCATCAGTATGACGCCGGTCAAGGGCCTCTACATCAACTGCGGCTGGGGTACCGGCGGCTTCAAGGCCACACCCGGATCTGGCTGGGCGATGGCGCACACCGTGGCGCAAGACCGGCCCCACGCGCTGAACGAGGCCTTCTCGCTGAACCGTTTCTACAACGGCCACCTGATCGACGAACACGGCGCTGCTGCTGTGGCGCACTGAAAGAAGACAACCATGCTATTGATTGAATGCCCTTACTGCGGAGTGCGCGCCGAAACCGAGTTCACCTGCGGTGGCGAAGGCGGCATTGTGCGCCCCACTGAAACCGAAAAATTGAGCGACGAGCAGTGGGGCGACTACCTCTTCATGCGCAAGAACCCCAAAGGCATGCACCATGAGCAGTGGCGCCATTCCAGTGGTTGCGGCCGCTGGTTCAATGCCCTGCGCGATACCGTGAGCTACCGCTTCGAAGCGGTCTGGAAAATTGGTGAGGCCGCCCCGGCCGCCCTGAAGAAGGAGGCCACATGAACGCCAGCGCCTCACGCCGCCTGCCTCAGGGCGGGCAAGTCAATCGACAAAAAAAGCTGCACTTCAGCTTCAACGGCCGAAGCTACGAAGGCCTGGCCGGCGATACGCTTGCGTCAGCCTTGCTGGCCAATGGTGTATCCATGGTAGCCCGCAGCTGGAAGTACCACCGCCCGCGCGGCATTTTGAGTGCTGGCGTGGAAGAGCCCAATGCGCTGGTGCAATTATTTGAAGGTGCGCGCACCGTGCCCAACGCCCGCATGACCGAGGTCGCGCTGGTCAACGGGCTGAGTGCCCGCTCAATTCACGCCAAGCCCAGCATCGAGTTTGACATTGGCAGCCTGAATTCGCTCTTCTCTCGCATCTTGCCGGCCGGTTTTTACTACAAAACTTTCATGGCCTCGCAAAAAGCCTGGCACTTTTTTGAACACTTCATCCGCAAGGCCAGCGGCCTAGGCGAGTCGCCGCAAGAAGCCGACCCCGACCGCTATGAAAAGCGCTTTGCCTTTTGCGATGTGCTGATCGCCGGCGGCGGCTTGGCAGGCCTCAGTGCCGCACTGGCTGCCGGAGCCAGTGGCGCGCGGGTTATTTTGGCTGACGAGCAAGCAAGCATGGGCGGCTGGTTACTGTCCAGCGATGCTCAAATTGACGGCCTGCCCGCAGACCAATGGGTCGCTCAAGCCTATGCCAAACTGCAAGCCATGCCCGAGGTCACGCTGCTGCCGCGCACCACGGTGTTTGGCTATCAAGACCACAACCTGCTGACGCTGGCCGAGCGCTGCACCGACCACCTGGAATCAGCCAACGGCCAGGCCCGTGAACGGATGTGGAAGGTGCGCGCCAAGCAGGTGGTGCTGGCCACTGGAACGCATGAGCGACCCCTGGTGTTTTCCAACAATGACCTGCCCGGCATCATGCTGTCATCCGCGGTGTCTACCTACATCCGACGCTATGCAGTGCTGCCGGGTAAAAAAGCCGTTGTATTCACCAACAACGACACCGCCTACGACGCTGCCCTCGCCCTTCACTCGGCTGGTGCGTCGGTGACAGTGGTCGATGCACGCGCCACACCTGATGGTGACTTGAGTGCCAAGGCCCGCCAAGAGGGCATCACCATTCTGGCCGGCCATGTGGTGGTGCAGGCCAGTGGTGGCAGAGCGGTCAGAGGTGTCAAGCTGTACGCGCTTAATACGCAAGGCGACCTGGGCGCTTGCGCTGGCACTTTGCCCTGTGACCTGGTGGCCATGTCGGGCGGCTTCAGTCCCGTGATTCATTTGTACTGCCAGTCCAACGCCAAAGCCGTCTGGCGCGAAGACCTAGCGTGTTTTATTCCCGGTCAACCCGTGCAGGCGCAACGCTCAGCCGGCGCTTGTCAGGCACCCATGGACCTGGCGCAATGTGCGCTGCAAGGCACACAGGCCGGCACAGCCGCCGCTGTGGATGCAGGCCTGCTGGCCGTTGACGTGGTGGCACCGGCTGTTCCTTCGGTCAACGCAGGCGCCCTGTGCGTGCTCTGGGAAGTGCCGCACCCGCTGCCCAGCAGCCGTGCCCCAAAGAAGTTTGTCGACTTTCAAAACGACGTGGGCGCCAGCGACATTCACCTGGCTGTGCGCGAAGGCTTCGAGTCCATTGAACACCTCAAGCGCTACACCGCCATGGGGTTTGGTACCGACCAGGGCAAGACCGGCAACATCAACGGCATGGGAATTGCCGCCGGCATTCTGGGGCGCAGCATTTCGCAGGTGGGCACCACCACCTTCCGCCCCAACTACACACCGGTGACCTTTGGTTTGGTGGCCGGTGGCGAACTCGGCGACCTGTTCGACCCCATTCGCACCACCGCCGTGCATGACTGGCATCGTCAACACGGTGCGCTGTTTGAAGACGTGGGCCAATGGAAGCGGCCCTGGTACTACCCCCAAAATGGAGAAGACCTGCATGCAGCCGTCGCACGCGAAGTTTTGGCCGTGCGGCACGGCGTGGGCACCCTGGACGCCTCGACCCTGGGAAAAATAGATATTCAGGGGCCAGACGCACATGTGTTGCTCAACTGGATGTACAGCAACGCCTGGTCCAAGCTGGCCGTGGGCAAATGCCGCTATGGCTTGATGCTCGATGAGAACGGCATGGTGTTTGACGACGGCGTGACCGTGCGCCTGGCAGACAACCATTTTCTGATGCACACCACCACGGGCGGCGCTGCGCGGGTGCTGGCCTGGATGGAGCGCTGGCTGCAAACCGAGTGGCCGCACCTGAAGGTTTACCTCACCACCGTGACCGACCATTGGGCCACTACCGTCGTTGCAGGACCCAAGAGTCGTTCTGTGCTGCAGAAAATATGCGACAACGTTGACTTTGACGATGCCGCTTTCCCTTTCATGTCATGGCGCGCCGGCACAGTCAATGGCGTGGCCGCGCGCATCATGCGCATCAGCTTCTCGGGTGAGCGCAGTTACGAGGTCAATGTGCCGGCAGCAGAGGGTCTGAGCACCTGGCAAGCCATTCACGCGGCCGGTGCTGAATTTGGCATCACACCCTATGGCACCGAGAGCATGCACGTACTGCGCGGTGAGAAGGGTTACATCATTGTGGGCCAGGACACCGACGGTTCCATCACCCCCATGGACCTCGGCATGGGCGCTATGGTGACGGCCAGCAAAGACTGTCTGGGCAAGCGTTCATTGAGCCGGGAAGACACGGTGCGCGCGGACCGCAAGCAATTGGTAGGACTGCTCACCGAGAACCCCCAGGTGGTGTTACCGGAAGGTGCGCAAATGACCGCCAGCGCTGACCTCAGCGCCACGCCTGTGAAGATGCAGGGCCACGTGACATCAAGCTACATGAGTCCGACGCTGGGACGCTCGATTGCCATGGCGGTTCTCAAAGGCGGTCACCAGCGCATGGGCGAGTCGGTGTACCTGCCCCTGCGCGATGGTCGCACTGTAAAAGCCACGGTCTGTAGCCCCGTATTTTTTGATCCTCAATCGGAGCGGCAAAATGCCTGAAGTCCATCACATGCCCACGCCTGCGCGTAGTCCTCATGCGCAGCCTCTGGTGACTGGCCAAAGTAGCATGGCCATCATCAATTTGCGAGGCAACGCACAAGACGTGGCGTTTGTACAAGCCGTACATACAGCCCTCGGCGTGACCCTACCGATTGAGCCCTGCAGTACTGTCAGTAACCTCCAGGTGCGTATTGTCTGGGCCGGGCCTGACGACTGGTTTGTGATTGCACAGGCCGGGCTAGAAACCGCGCTAGTGCAGCAGTTGCAACAGGCCTTGCACGGCCATCACTGTGCCGTGACCGATGTCAGCAGTG
>JBIKZP010000294.1:0-4003 GCA_044354655.1 Rhodoferax sp.
CTTGGCCGAGGTAGGGTAGGTGTGGTGGTTGTTGTGCAACTCTTCACCCGCAATGATGATGCCCCAGGGGGAAACATTGGTGCTGGCGTCAGGCGCCTCAAAGTTGCGGTAACCCCAGTAGTGCCCAGCGCCGTTGATGATGCCGGCCGCCATGATGGGGGTCCAAGCCATTTGTACCGCCCAAACGGACAGGCCCGCTGCGCCAAACAAGGCCAGATTGATGACCAGCATCAGGCCCACGCCCTGCCAGGAGAAGCGGGTGTAGAGGTTGCGCTCGATCCAGTCGTCCGGTGTCCCGTGGCCATAACGGGCCATGGTTTCCATGTTTTTGGACTCAATGCGGTAGAGCTCAGCACCCTCGAGCAGCACTTTCTTGATGCCGTACACATGCGGGCTGTGCGGATCTTCGGCCTGCTCGCACTTGGCGTGGTGCTTGCGGTGCACGGCCGTCCACTCTTTGGTGACTTGCCCGGTAGTGAGCCAAAGCCAGAAGCGGAAAAAATGCGCGGGAATCGGGTGTAAATCGAGTGCACGGTGGGCTTGATGCCGGTGCAGATAAATCGTGACGCTGATCATGGTGATATGCGTCATAGCCAGCGTGACCAGCACGGTCTGCCACCAGGCCAAGTTCCAAACACCGTAAGACAACCACTCCAAGGTGGCGTTCAACACAGCCGAGTCAGGTAACAACATTGTCATGGCGTCTTTATGTCTCTAAGTTGATCTGAGGTGATCTCAAGTAATCTAATGAATTACTAGGTAAATGCATACCAAGAAGTGGGTAGTTTAAGGCTTTTAGCGCTGTCGCCCGGCCTGCGCCAACTTGCCATTTATTGTTCAAGCCCAAACTTGAGACACATCAGTTCTTTTGCCAGACGGCGGCAAAAAAGCCGTCGGTCTTGTGCCGGTGGGGCCACAAGCGCAAATAGCGCTGGCCGCCTTCGCCGCCGCTGCACAAGGTGGCGGCACTTTCCACTTTCAGGCCAGCCAGCACCTCGCCCGCCTCGAGCGGCATAAATTCTGGGTTGGCGGCAGAAAAGGCCTGCGCAATGGCTTCGTTTTCTTGCGGCAGCACACTGCATGTGGCATAGACCAAGCGGCCACCCGATTTCAGCAAGCGGGCGGCACTTTGCAAAATAGCGGTTTGCTTGACCGTCATTTCTTCGACCGCCTGCATGTTTTGCCGCCATTTCAGGTCGGGGTTGCGGCGCAAGGTGCCCAAACCCGAACAGGGCGCGTCCACCAGCACACGGTCAATCTTGCCCGACAGACGCTTGACGCGGTCATCGCGCTCATGGGCAATGGCGGCAGGGTGCACATTGGACAAACCACTGCGCGCCAGTCGGGGCTTCAGGGCGTCCAGACGGTGGCCCGAGGTGTCAAACGCATACAGCCGCCCGGTGCTGCGCATGGCGGCACCAATGGCCAGGGTCTTGCCGCCGGCACCGGCGCAAAAGTCCACCACCATCTCGCCACGCTTGGCGTCAAGCAGCATGGCCAGCAGTTGCGAGCCCTCGTCCTGCACCTCAAAGGCGCCGCGGGTGAAGGCCTCGGTCTTGTTCAATGCCGGTTTGCCGGCAATGCGCAGACCCAGCGGTGAATATGGTGTGGGCAGTGCCTTGATGCCAAGCTGGGCCAGCTCTTTTTGCACATCAGCGCGCTTGGAATTGAGCGCGTTCACGCGCAAGTCCAGTCCGGCGCCCAGGTTGAAGCTCTCCACCAGCGGCCAGAATTCGTCGCCCAACTGGTCTTTGAGCGGCTGCACCAGCCACTCCGGCAGGTTGTGGCGATGGCGCTCCATCAAATCGGCCACATGTACTTTCTCGCACTGATCGAGCCAGTTTTTCTCTTGGTCCGTCAGGGCACTGCGCAGGAAGTCACCTGGGCCGTAAAAGCCCAGAATGGCCAGGCGGCGCTCTTTGGGGCCGCTGCCCGACGGCGCGTAGTGGTCAAACAACTGTTTTTTGCGCAACACGGTGTAAACCGTCTCGGCCAGGGTGGCTCGCTCGCGAGGCCCCAGGCCCCGGTTGTCGCGAAAAAACCGCGACACGATGGCGTCTGCGGGGTGGTCAAATTTGAGAGTGAGTCGGACGAGTTCAGAACAGGCGTCGAGCAGGGCTTTTGGGTGCATAGGCTAGGATTGTCCCATGTCTGATGAACCCCTCCCCCCGCTGCTTGAGACCCGCAAGGGCAAGTACCGCCATTACAAGAACCTGCCCTATGAAGTGTTGGGCACGGTGCGCCACAGTGAAACGCTGGAACCTATGACTTTGTACCGCGCGCTTTATGGCGAGCAGGGCCTGTGGGTGCGCCCCGCCGCCATGTTTCAAGAAGAGGTGGAGATTGACGGTGTGCGCCAACCCCGCTTCACCTGGGTTTCGGACTGAACCCCTGAACGCCTGCCCCTGTGGACGCTAGTTATTTTGTAGCCAGCGTGCAATGGCGCGCGGATAAATCAAATGCTCTTGCGTGAGCACACGCGCCGCCAGCACTTCGGCGGTGTCGCCCGCCAGCACCGGCACCACGGCTTGCGCCAGGATGGGCCCGTGGTCCAACTCCGCCGTCACCTGGTGCACGGTGACACCCGCCACTTGGCAACCAGCCTCAATGGCCCGTTGGTGGGTGTGCAAACCCGCAAAGGCCGGCAACAGCGACGGGTGAATATTGAGCAAACGCCCCTGAAAGTGGCTGGTGAAAGCGGGCGTCAAGATGCGCATAAAGCCCGCCAAGACCACCAGCGCCGGCTGACCTGGCAGATCAAACGGCGCAATCAACTGCACCAGCGCCGCGTCAAAATCTTCCCGCGAGGCAAAACCTTTGTGGTCCAGCGTGTGGGTTGTCATGCCCTGCTCACGCGCAAACACCAAACCTGCAGCGTTGGCTTTGTTGCTGATGACGGCGGCTACGCGGGCGCCGTAACGGGCGCCCCAATGCTCGCGCTCTGCGGTTTTCACGATGGCGGCCATGTTGGAGCCACCGCCTGAGATCAAAATAACGATGTTTTTCATACCTGATCGAATTATGACCCCGACCCTGACGCCCATTGAGGCCCGCGTGCTCGCCACACTGATGGAAAAAGCGCGCACTGTGCCCGACAGCTACCCGCTCACGCTCAACAGCCTGCTGCTGGGCTGCAATCAAAAAACCAGCCGTGAGCCGCTGATGGAGCTTGAGGAAACCCAAGTAGCCAGCGCGCTGGACCACCTCAAGGCCATGCAACTGGTGCGCGAGAACACGGGTGGGCGTAGCGCCCGCTATGAGCACCAGGCGCAGCGCGGCTTGGGCGTGTTTGAACAAGCCGCCGTGCTGCTGGGCCTGCTGATGCTGCGCGGCCCCCAAACGGCTGCTGAACTGCGCTTGAACACCGAGCGCTGGTACAAATTTGCCGACATCTCGTCGGTCGAAGGCTTTCTGGAAGAGTTGCAAGACCGTTCGCCTGAAAAAGGCGGCCCGCTGGTGGTCAAGCTGGCACGCAGCCCGGGCGCGCGTGAGCAACGCTGGGCGCATCTGCTCAGTGGTCCGGTGGACAGCGATGCCAGCCAAGCCGCTACAGTCCGCGATGCCAGCGCAACGGGCAACACGTCTGAACGCTTGCAGCAACTGGAAACCGAAGTGGCACAACTCCGCCAGACTGTGACTTTTTTGTGCGCCGAGCTAGGCTTGTCGCCACCTGGACAGGTATAAACGAACGACCGTGCTAAAAACCCGTCACCAATTGGAGAAGCAGTTATGGATTTGGCCTTTACCCCCGAAGAACAGACATTCAGAGAAGACATTCGTGCCTGGGTGCACGCCAACTTGCCCGCCGACATTTCACACAAGGTGCACAACGCCCTGCGCCTGAGCCGTGAAGACCTGCAACGCTGGGCCAAAATTCTGGGCAATAAAGGCTGGCTCGGCCACGGTTGGCCCACCGCCTTTGGCGGCCCGGGCTGGAACTCGATTCAAAAACACCTGTTTGAAGAAGAATGCGCACTGGCCGGTGCGCCGCGTGTGGTGCCAT
>JBIKZP010000021.1:0-12470 GCA_044354655.1 Rhodoferax sp.
GAGCGTGTAGGTCCAATGAAAGCTGTTGCCCTGGGTAGCACCCGTAGCCTCACCCACCACGTCGTCGGCACGGCCGGTGTAGCGCCCGCCAGGCAGCTTTTTCAGGCGCCAGATGCGCTGCTGGGTTGTGCCGTCGGCGTAAGTGAAGGCTTCATCCAGCACCCCCTCGTCACCCTGCCAACTGCAGCGCATGACCACCGTGAAACGTTTGACCACCGCGCCCGAGCGGTCGGTGAACACGCCATACGCGTCCAGTGTGCCGTTGAAATACTGCTGTAAGTCGAGCAGCGGTTTTTCATTGGCATAGCTTTCCAGCTTTTGGGTGCTGCAAGCGCCCAGTAATAACGTGGCAGCGGTGGCGGGGCCAGCGGCCAGGAGCAATCGTCTTTTCATGAGCGGTCCTTGGGGATGAGAAGAAACTGAAGCAGACCCGCAGCCAGCAGCTTGAGGGCGCAGGGCAACAGGCAATAGGCCCAGGTCAGGGTGTTCAGGGCAGCGCTGTCACGTGTGCCCGGCTCGTATCCCCAGACGCCCAGCAAGGGCAGCGCCAGGCCGGCGGCCAGGGCCAGGTTGAGTTTGGTGGCAAAGTTCCACCAGCCAAAGTAGCTGCCCTCCGCACGGCCCAAATCGCCGTTGCGCTGTATCAGTCCGGCCAACAGGGCACCCGGCACGCTCAGATCAGCGCCCAGCGCGGCACCGGACAAGGCGCACACCAACAGAAAGCCCGTCGTGTCGCCAGCGCCCAACTGCGCGGCCAACACAAACACCGCCACCGACAAGCCCATGCCCAGCCGCCAGGCGCGCAACAAGCCCAGCCAAGCGACGGCGCGCAGCCACAGCGGCATGGCCAGCGCAGCACAGGCAAAGTAAGTGCCCAGAAACAGCGGCTCCATGGCGGGGGCGGCCTGCAAGCGGTCTTGCACGAAAAATAGAATCAAGGTGGCGGGTATAGCGCTGGCAATGCCGTTGACCATGAACACGGCCAGCAGCGGACGAAACCCGGGGCGCTGCCAGGGCAGTCCCAGCGGTGTGGCTGCCGGGCCTGTGCCTGCTGCCGCGCCAGCTGACAGGCCAACCGGCAGCGGCCACGGCGCGCGCCGCCAAGCCAGCCAGCCCAGCGCCAGGGCGACGAACAGCAGCGCGGTGGTGACGGGCAGGCCCCAGGCTTGCGGGCTCACCGCCGCCAGAATCACGCCGGCCAGGCCCAGTCCCTCGCGCCAGGCCACCACGCGGCTGCGTTGGCGGGCATCACCCCCGAGCATGGCGCCCCAGGACTGGTGCAAAACGCTCAAGGCGCTGTAGCCGGTGTAGGTGAGCAGCAGACACAGCGCCGCCCACAGCAAGAGCGCGGGCATGGACGGCAGGAGGCTCGCCGGCGGGAAAAACAGCAGCGTAAATCCCAGCCCCAAGGCCGCCGCCGCCAGCGCGGCCCAGGCCAGCACGGCGCGCACTGAGCGCGCAAACAGCTGGTCGCCCCAGCGTCCGATCAGCGGGTCAATGACGGCGTCAAACAAGCGTGCCGCCAACAGCAGCAGCCCCAGACTGGCCAGTGGCACACCAAAAGCGCGCGCGTAGTGGTTGGGTAGCAAGACATACAGCGGCAGGGCCACAAAGGCCAGCGGCAAACCCATGAGGCCGTAGCGCCAGCCGTCACGCCAGCCAAAGGCCAAGGCGCCCTGGTGGGTGGCGGTGCCGGGGTTCATGGGGCGGCGCGCGCCAGCAAGGCGCTGCGCAGTTTGGGTTCGCTGGTGGCGTCGGCCAGCCAGATGCCAAAAAACAGACGACTGAACACGGCGTCCGGCACCTGGGCGGTGGCCCGGCCCTGGTGCCAAAAGCGTGCCCCGGTTTCGGGCTGGTGCAAGCCGGTGATGCGCTCCCCGGCCTTCACATCGGGAAACGCCCGTTGCATGGCGGCCAGCCAGGTCTGCCCCTGCGCCGGGCTGATGTCACCCTGGCGGCGCATTTCGTCAAGCGAGCGCTGGGCAATGTCCTTGCCCGAGAGCTCTCGTAAATAGCGCAGCTCCAGCACCAACGGCTGGCGCTCAAAGCGGCGCGCGCTAAAGCCTGGCGCAACCCACAGCGACACGTCATAAATAGACAGGCCAAAAAAGCGCATACGCGCGGAGCCGCTCCACTGCGCCTGCGTAAGCTCCTGGCCGACCTCGGGTGGCAGCGCTGGGGCGGGGGTGGGGGCGTCTGGCGTCTGGGCCACCGCGCTGGCACCGCACAGCAGCGCCAGGGAGCTGACCGTGCCAGCCTGGCACAAAAATGCGCGCCTGGGCAGCGTCATGTTGGGGTTGTCGTGTGGCATGGTGCGGCTACCTAGTCAGTGGTCAGGCTGCGCGTTTTTGCAGCGTGTACTGCAGCACGTCAATGTTGTTTTCCAGGAAGGCGGCCTCGCAGTAGGCCAGGTAAAACTCCCAGATGCGCACAAAGCGCTCGTCAAAGCCGTGTTGCAACACCTGGGCGTGCTGCGCCATGAACGACTCGCGCCAGCGCTTCAGGGTTTCGGCGTAGTCGTGACCAAAGGCAAATTGGTCGACCACTTCCAGCCCCGCCGCCTGCGCTTGTGCCTTGAACTCGCGCGGGCACGGCAACATGCCCCCTGGAAAAATGTACTGCTGAATGAAGTCGGTCGAGCTGGCGTAGCGCTCAAACAGCGCGTCGTCGATGACGATGCTTTGTACGCAGGCACGGCCACCTGGTTTGAGCAGGCGCGCCAAGGTGGCAAAGTAGGTGGGCCAGTACTCACGGCCCACGGCCTCAATCATTTCAATCGAGCAAATGGCGTCAAACGGCGCGTCCTCGATGTCGCGGTAGTCCTGCAGGCGCAGGTCGCTCTGCGCACTCAGCCCCAGGCGCTGCAGGCGCGCTTGGGCAAACGCCAGCTGCTCGGTGCTCAGGGTGACGCCGGTGACATGGGCGGCGTTTTCCAGCCCCGCCATTTCGGCCAGAGCGCCCCAGCCGCAACCGATTTCCAGCACCCGGTCACCGGGTTTGACCTGCACCATCTGCAAGGCGCGGCGTACCTTGGCGCTTTGCGCCTGGGCCAGCGGTTGGCTCAGGTCGCCGGCAAACAGCGCGCTGGAGTAGTTCATGGTTTCATCCAGCCACAGCTGGTAAAACGCATTGCCCAGGTCGTAGTGCGCGTGGATATTTTTCTGACTGTTGCGCCGCGTGTTGCGCTTGAGCAAATGCTTGACGCGGTAGAGCAGGCGGCCGGCCCAGGAGCCGTAAATCACGCGTTCCACCTCGGCGCGGTTTTTCACCAGCAGGCGCAACAGCTCGGCCAGGTGCGGCGTGGCCCAGTCGCCGGCGATAAAGCTTTCGGCAAAGCCGATATCGCCCGACTTGAGCGCCTGCGCGCACATGTTCCAGTTGTGCAGTTTGAGGGAGGCGTGCGGTGCAGCATGGGCGCCGAAGCGCTGCATGGAGCCGTCCGGCAACTCCAGCGTGAGGCTGCCGTGGCGCAGGCGCTTGAGCAACTTGAGCACGCTGCGCGCAGCCGCCGGTGTGCCACGTGGCAGGGTGAAATGTGGGGCGATTTGGCTGGTCATGGGCTGTCTCTTGGGTCAGCGGGTGATGAAGGGGGTGGGTGGGGGCGGTTTGCGGAAGAAGCGCACTTTTTTCAGGAACAGGCGCAGCGCTTGCCAGTGAATGCGCAGCACCACGCCCAGTGTCATGGCTGGGTAGCGCCACACGGCGTGGCGCTGGCTTTGGCGCGTCAGGGGCTGCAAATCGCCACTGACGCTGGTCTCGATCACGGGGCCTTGGGCGTCGTCAAAATCAATGCGTGCCACGGTGCGTTGCCCGTTGGGCGTCACCATGAAGCGAAAGCGGTAAGCCCCTTCCACCGGACAAAACGGCGACACATGAAACACCTTGGCCGCGCGCTGTTCCACGCCAAATTGCGGGGCATCAAGCAAGTAGCCGTGGCGCTCGCCAAAGGTGTTGTTCACCTCCACCAGCACGGCGCGCAAACTGCCGTCCGGCCGGTGGCAGTACCAAAAGCTCACGGGCTTGAAGGTGTGGCCCAGCACGCGCGGGTAGCAGTGCAGCCAGACCTCGCCGGTGGCATCGGTAATGCCCTCACGCTGCAGCAGTTCATCCAGCCAAGCCAGCGCACCGCCTTGGGCCGGGCCGCGCCCGTCGCCATGGTCGCTGTCGTAAAAACTCAAAGGTGCCCAGCGGTTGAGCGCCAGCACGCTGCTGCCTGTTTGCTGCAGGCGGCGCATCGGCAGAAACAAGAAATAGGTGGGGTAGGCAAACGTGTGGCGTACCGGCACCAGGCGGGTGTGGCGCACCTGACCAAAGCCGATCAGGGCTTGCGGGGGCGCCGGGTGGGTGGGCATGGTTTTAGGCGGCTTGGGCCATCGGAGGCTGCAAGCTTTGCGAGCCTTGCAAATTCAGCAACAGCGCGGCCACGTTCAGGCCAGAGCGCAGGCCGTCTTCATGAAAACCGTAGCCGGTCCAGGCGCCGCAAAAATAGGTGTGGCGCTGGCCTTGCAGCGCGGGCACGTGGCTTTGGGCGTTGATGGCGGCCTGGTCAAACACCGGGTGCGCATACTCAAATTCACCATGCACCAGTGCCGGGTCAATCGGGTGCACCGGGTTGAGCGACACCACCACCGGCTGGCTGAAAGGCAGCGGTTGCAGCAGGTTGATCAGGTAATGCAGGCACACACGCGCCTCTTCTGGGGCCTGCGCTGCGGTGGCAGCGCGCGCGTAGTTCCAGGCCGCCCAGGCGCGCCGGGCTTTCGGCAGCACTGTCACGTCGGTGTGCAGCACGGCGCGGTTGGGCTGGTAGAGAATGGCCCCCAGGGTGTCACGCTCCTGCGCGCTGGCGTCGCTCAGCAGCGCCAACGCCTGGTCTGAATGGCAGGCCAGCACCACGTGGTCAAAATGCTCGGTTTGGCCGTGGGCGGTGAGCTGCACGCCATGCGCGTGGCGCACCAGCTGCTGCACCGGGCTGTTGAGGCGCTTGTCGGCAATGCCGGCCAGTATTTTGTCCACGTACTGGCGCGCCCCGCCCGCCACCGTCCACCACTGCGGCCGGTCGCTGACCTGGAGCAGGCCGTGGTTGTGGCAAAAGCGCACCATGGTGGCCACTGGAAACTGCAGCATTTGGTCGGTCGGGCAGCTCCAGATACAGCCCAGCATGGGCAAAAAGTACCAATCTTTGAACTCGGCGCTGAAGCGGTGTTGCGCCAAAAAGTTACCCAAAGGCTGCATCAGTTCGTGGTCTGCGCCACGTTGGGCCAGCGCGGTGGCCAGTTGGTTGAAGCGCAGCACGTCTTTGAGCATGCGCCAGAAACGCGGGTTCAGCAGGTTGCTGCGCTGGGCAAATACGCTGCTCAGGGTAGAGCCGCTCCATTCCAATGTGCCGCCAGCGCGGGCGCCCGGAACTTGGGCCGAGAACGACATGTCGGCCTTGGCGGTCACGACGTCCAGCTCGGCAAAAAGCGCAATCAGTTGGGGGTAGGTGCGCTCGTTGAAGACCAGAAAGCCGGTGTCAATACCGTGCGTGACCGGGCCTTGGGGTGTGGGCAGGGTCAGGTCCACCGTGTGGGTGTGGCCGCCAAAGTAGTCGCCGGCCTCGAACAGCGTGATGTCGGCCTGGCCGCGCAGCCGGTGCGCCACCGCCAGCCCAGCAATGCCCGAACCCACAATGGCCACTTTGCCCAGGCTCATGCCGCCCCCCCGGACCCCACACGGCCCCGCCCAAGGCCTGCCGCTAGGGCCGGCTTTGTGGAAAGCGCAAAGAAGAAAATTACTGCCATGGCATCAAATGAAACGTTTGGTTGATTTTGTGACTGATTGGTAATCTATCACAAAGCAGGGCTTTGCGGCGCCGGTTGGCGCCACGCCAGCGGGCCTAAGGGGCGGGCCTGCTAGGATGCGCGCATGAATGCCCAAGCTCATGACAAGTCCCCAGGTTCGAACGGGGCCACCGACCCAACCACGGACCTAACAGCCGATCCGGCCTTGGCCGCCCTGGCCCATAAAATTTGCAGTCGCGAGCAAATTTTGGCTCGTGTGGCCGAGTTGCCGCGCCCACTGGTGTTTACCAACGGCGTGTTTGACGTGCTGCACCGCGGCCATGTGATGTATCTGGCGCAGGCGCGCGCCCTGGGGGCCAGTCTGGTGGTGGCGCTGAACACCGATGCCTCGGCCAAACGCCTGGGCAAGGGGCCGGATCGGCCGCTGAACGCCGAGACCGACCGCGCCTTTGTCATGGCCGCTTTAGCCTCTAGCACCTTGGTGACCTGGTTTGATGAAGACACCCCGCTGTCCCTGATTGCCCAGATTCGGCCCGACATTTTGGTCAAGGGCGGCGATTACGACATGGCCACATTGCCTGAAACCCAGGTGGTGCAGGCCTATGGCGGACGCGCCCAGACCTTGCCATTTGTCGATGGTTACTCCACCACGGCGCTGGTGAAAAAAATTCGGCAAGGTTAGCCCTACCGTCCACTCACTGTCGCTTGCCAGCCAGCAGGGCCAGGTAAGCCTGCCGCGTTTGCGGCGAGACACTGGCCAGCACTTGCGCGTAGCTGCTGTGGTGGCGTCCCAGCAATCGGGCCGAGGCCACGTTTTTGGAGCGGCAAAACCAGTGGCAGGTGTGTTGCATCAAGAACAATTCAGCCGAGTAAGTGAAAGCGCGGCTTTTGTCCGATTGCGTGGTGCTGGGCTGGGCGGCTAGGCGCAGACCCTGGGCATGAATGGCCAGCACCCTGCGCAAATCAAAAGTGGCTGCCGGGAACAGCTTGACCGCAAACGGCAACGCCATGGCAATCTGGCTGACGCGCGTCTGGGCCGCATCCACCAGGGCAAAGTCCGCCACAAAGCGCTGGAACTGCGCACTCAAGGCCGCCTCGGTCGTGGTCAGCACCTGCCAGACCTGGGCCTGCCGCTCAGGGAGGGTCTCGCCGAGGGCGCGCTCGTAACCCAGCGTCAGGTCCAGCATCAGCTTTTCAATTTGATGCTGCTGCAAATGGCGGCCCAGCAAGGCAATGCGCTTTCTTTGCTCGCTGACTTTGAGCAGGTAGGCGCCCAAGGCAATCAGCAGCAGTCCAATCGTCAGGTCCATGGGGAGGCAGTTGCTGTAAAAAAGAAGTGCGAGTGTAGGTGCTGGCGCCGGCCCCCTGGCCGGTTCACGCTTTAAAGAGCCGCCAAAAATGCCTTGAAGCGCGCCTCCCGTGCCGGGTTGCTTTTGGTCGCCGGGCGGGGCAGCTTGTCTAGGCCCGCTTGCAGCAGCATGTCCAGCCGTTCGGCCGGCGACGGATGGGTAGAGAACAGCAGCTCGGCACGCGGGTCATCGCCTTTGAATTTCTGCAATTTCTCCAGCACATTCAGCGCCGCCACCGGGTCATAGCCAGCACGTGTCATGTACTCCACGCCCAATCGGTCCGACTCGAATTCGGCCGACTTGTCCAGACCGCGCGCATAAATCTGGCCGCTGGCCTGCGCCAACTTGGCCGTGTCCCCGTCCTGGGTGGCGGCTTGCAAGCCTTTGGTAGCTTGGTCGGCCAGCCGCTGGCGCAGCACCACCTGGTAATGGTGGCGCCGGGCCACATGCGCAATCTCATGCGCCAACACAAAGGCCAGGTCGTCTTCACTCTCCAGGGATTTCAGCAAACCCGCAGACAACAGGATATAGCCACCGGGCAAGGCAAAGGCGTTGATGGCGTCCGACTGCAGCACCCCAAAGTGCCATTTGTAGGTGGCACCTGAGAAGCTGACCAGCGAGTTGCCCACCAGGTTGACGTAGCTCTGCGCCAGCGCCGGTTTGAGCAGAGGCGCCGCGCCCAGCATCAGGGCGGCGCCGGCCTTGCCTACTTTTTCTTCATCGGTTTGGGCCAGTGCCGGCATGGCAGCAGCCAGCAGCCAGCAGCACACCGCAATACGCCAAGTTTTACCAATCATCGTCGGCCTTTTTCTGAGGAGCGGCCCCAGCCGGTTTGCTGCCACTGACGGCAGCCCCCGTGCCTGAGCCTGAGTTTGAAACGGAGCCCGTCGCTGGCGCAGCGCTCCTGACCGCGACCAGCGCCACCTTCTCACTGATCGGTTTGACGTTGCCCTGGCCCATGAAAGCGCTCACCGCTGCAGGGTCTGCCACCAGCAGATCGAGCTTGGCGGCTTCTTCCATATTGGGCTTGCCGCTGAGCAGGTCTTTGGACGACAGGCCGCGTGCTGACGAGGTAGAGACAATATTGCCCGTGCCCAGGCGGCCGGTATCAATGGCGGTAGCACCCCCTGTGGCCCCGCCAAAGTTGAGCAGCGAGGCTTTGAGCCAGCCGGTTTTGCCACCCGCATCCACCTCCACCCAGAAGCCCTGGCGCTTGAGCATCTTCACCGCTGCACCGGTCTTCAGCGGCGCACCCACGGCGGCGCCATCGGGCTTGTCAAACAGGGGGGCGTCTTGGCGCAGGGTTTGCGCCTGGGCCGCACCCAGCCAGCCTAGCCAGCCGATACAGCCCAGCGCCGCCAGCCCGATCAGGCGGTACAACTTCATTTGCCCGCTGCGATGTCTTTGAGGCGCTGCTCGGTAGCGGCGTTCAGGTCCATCGGCTTGGCGGGTTCAGCCGCAGGTGCCGCAGCGCCCGCCTTGGCCGGGGCCTTGTCGGCAGATTTTTCCGCCGACTTGTCGGTTGTCTCAACGCCTTGTTTGGACAGCGAGCTGTCAAAGTAGGTTTTGATCGACGACCAGTTAAAGACGATCAAGATACCCACCAAAATTCCAATAATCATGCGCATGGTTGTTCTCCAGGTTATTTCAGTTGAATAGTCAGCATTTCTTCAGTCATTTTTTTCGCCAACAACAGGTTGCCCTGGCTGGCGTAAAAGTCTCGCAACAAGGCCAAGTCGTCACGGTTAGCGCGTCCTGACAGTTGCCGCACCATGGCCGCTTCCACCAGTTCTTCTTTGGGCTCGGTGACCACCGCGGCAGCCTCAGCTGCCCCGACCTTGACGGTGCGGGTGTCCACCTTGACGATCAGCACCTTGAAGCCGTTGCACGCCAGCGGACCACGTACCTCAGCCCCCGACCAGCGCACGCTTTGGTTGCCGGCGCTGGCGTTGGCTCCGCTAGCGGCCTCGGCGGAGAGTCGCCGTGCCAGCGCGCCCTTGATGGCCGACACGCCCACGCTGGTCTGCTCCTCCAAGCTTCGGCGCGAGGCGCCCTGCAAGCTGTTGTCGGCCTCCAGGTAGAGGTAGTCACCGTTCTTTTTGGCTTCAAACAAAGTGCAAAAAGCCTCGCTGCTTTGCGCCCACGCGCCCGGTGCCGCCCCGCCCCACAACAGGGCCAGGCCCAGGGCGAGACCTTGCATGCTGGTGGGCACCACGGGGGACATAACAGCGGGCATCATGGTGAACATCGCGCGCGGCAAGCGGTGCATTACATCGAATCAGCACCTGCACGGCGTTTGCTGGGCACGGCCGCAGGGCCACCGGCAGTACCGCCAGCAGCACTGCCGCTGCCGGTGGTGGCGTTGTTGGCTTTGTTGCCCGCGCTCAGGTTGTCGGCCGCGCGCTGGGTCATGCAGGACACGCCGCCAATGACGTAGGCCACCAGGTCGTTACCTTCTTTGGTGTATCCGTCTTCCACCACGGAAAAGCCTTTGATCAAGGCGCTGGCTTTCTCATGAATGGATTCGGCGTTGACGTAGCCGCTGGTGGCACTGGTGCCCGCATCAGCCCCGCCTTCTTTCTTGATGGCGGAGTTGATCATGTCCGTGGCGCGCTTGCTGGTGATCTCTTCTTGCAAGAAGTGCACATAGTGCGCCTTGGCAGTCGCCATGGCGATTTTCTTGGCAGCCATCTTGCTTTGAACGCTTTCGGTGAAGACCGGGGCTTCGCCCTTGCACATCACCTTGGTGCAGTTGTTGCCGCCTTTGACACTGGCCTCGATACGGCAGGCCATGGGGTCGGTGCCGTCTTGCAAGACCACTTCAGCCACACCGTCGCCGGGTTTGTCCTTGTCTTTCCAGTGTTGCATTTCTTCGCCGGCCACAATACCTTTGGTCGTCTGGGCGTGGGCGCTAGAGGCCAATACGCCAAACACGCCGACGCAGGCCACCATGCTGAGACCGATCGCGGTGCTACGGAACAATTTACCAATCGCTGTCGTCATTTTTATCACCTTTTTTGGGGTTGGAGTTTGAAGAGGGTTGCGCCGAAATGGCTATGGATTGCAAACTAACCGAGGCATTGCCGGCGGGTGCCTTGCGGCGCACCACAATGCTGACGTTTTTGGTGTTACCGATTTTTTCTTTCAGACCCTCGGCGCGGATGATGGAGATTTTTGGCAGCACTGACTCCACCACCCCCTCACCGACTTCGGTCTCGGCATACCCCAGCATTTCTTTGGTATACGGGTCTTTCAGTGCGGCGCCGCGGCGCAACAAGCGCACCACATCGCCCACTTCAAACTGGCCGTTGCCGGCGTTCACTGACACCGTGTTGTTCTCAAAACCCAGCACCAAAGGCGGGAACACGTTGTCCAGAATTTTTTCAGCCAACTCGGCGCCCATCTCGGTGGCCACGCCGGCCACGGCGTTGTCACGCATGAGCTTGGACGACTGGGTGCTGACCACCTGGCGAATCTGGCCGGAGGTGTAGTCGTACACCATGGCCCGTGCGGCGGCCTTGACGCGCTGGCGGCCCAGGGCGTTGGGGGTCACGGTGAACTCGGAGATGTCCATGATCACCAGAAAGTCGGCAATCGCCTTGGACTGCAGGCGCACATAGTTTTCCACGCCGGCGCTGCCGCTGGTGATGCGCGAGAACTCCTGCTGCGTGGCGGCTTGCTGGCCCCGGTCCAGCACGGCAAATTTGGCCGAGGTGACAAATTTGTCGGACACGCCGTTGATCAGCGCCTGCGTGAACGCTTGTGCGTTGTTGGTCAAAGCCGCAGGCAGGGGCTGCGAGCCCATCACCAGCGCCAGCTTGATGCGGTCGAGCTGCGCCGAGCCCTTGAAGCTGGCCACCCGCACATCCACGGCGGCGCGGTAGATGCCGGTGGCGGGGTCTTTTTCAACCGACACAGTGGTGGAGGACTTCACCACGCCCTTGATCAAACTGTCAATGCGCGCACTGACTGAGGCGGAGTGCTCCGACAAGCCTTTGTTGTTCTCGCGCGAGCTGGTCTGCACGGTCGAGCTGGCCGTGATGCGTTCGCCCGTGACCTGGCCAATGGCTTGCACGATGGCGTCCTTGATGGCGCTGGCTTCGGTCTCGCCATTGCCGTAGGAGCGCACTGGAACAATCACTACCTGTTGCGCCTGCGCCAATGGCAGCCACAGCAGGAAGGCAGTCAAAAAAGCACGTTTGAAGAAATTCAACATGGGGCCTGCATCGTCGTTGTCTGAAGGTCTGGTGCGGGCGCTCAGCGCATATTCAACTGGTTGACCACCACTTCGGCCGCCGCCTTGGAGGCGTTAGCCAGCGCATTGCGGCCTGCATCGGTCAGCTTCTCCGCACGGCCGCTGAAGGTGCGGTTGGCCGCGCCCACGCTGCGGCCGAATCGGCCGGTCAGGTCATACACCTGAATATTCATATTGCCCGAGGCCAGCCACAGGCCGGAGTTGGGGTCTAGGCGGTAGCCGTCCACCTCGATTGAGGCCAGAATGATCTTGGTGATCTGGCACTCTTTGAGTTTTTTGAAGATGTCGTTGCGCACGTTGGCGGGCAGTTGGCCGGTGGGCGATTCGGCAAAATTCTTCGAGAACACATCGTTATCGGCCACACCGCAATTGCTGGTCAGGTCTTCCCAGGGCACGGTGCCAATGCGGTTGTTGGTGAGTTGTTCGCCCACGCGGTTTTGCAAGTCATCGATATTGGGCCAGGCTGAATACTTGATGTTGTCGCGTTTGGTTTCCTGCGAGCCACCGGTCACCGTTTTGGACGACTGGGTGACCGAGGCAGAGTCGGCCGAGGCATCGGCTGTGCCGCTCTTGTTGCCGGCCGAGGCATCAGCGCTGGCCGAGGAGCCACTGGTGCTCACGGTGGCTTCGGCGCGTTTGGTCACCTTGGTGTCAAACGATTGCTGCGAGTCGGCCACCCGGGCCATCACCAAAAAGGCGATGTCGTCCTGCGCGCCGGCTTTGGCTGCGGCACCGCCGCCGGCACTTTGTGCCTGCTGACGCAAGCGGCTGTCCACCACGTTTTCATTGATGGCGGCCTTGATGCTGACGGTGCAACTGGTGCCCTGGCAGCTCTCGTTGACCACGGCCACGTCCACCACGAAGCTGTCGAGGTCGGCCACAAAGGCTTTCTCGTTGGCCATCAGGTTGTCGAGCTTGGCGCCTTGCAGGCTGCCGACATAGCTTTTCCAGGCTGCCACTTTGGCTTTTTGCAGCGCGGCCTCCTTGGTGGTGTCGGCGCCCTGGCCGCGCACAAATTTTTGTTGCGCCACGGCCAGCCCCATCGAGAAGCAAAAGGCGAGCAGCAGCAGTCGGTGGGCGAGCTTG
>JBIKZP010000022.1:0-12463 GCA_044354655.1 Rhodoferax sp.
GAGCAACCCCAAGAATACCCGAAAGGTCTGAATCCACTCTATACAATCAAAAAAGATTAATTTAAATCATTTATTTTTGACTCATTAAGATTTATTAAGATTTATTAAGATTTATTAAGATTTATTGTGAAATTTTCCGAGATGAATCCTTCATCCCCTTCTGCGACGTGTGACCTCTTGGTCATAGGGGGCGGGGCTACGGGCCTGGGGGTGGCCTTGCAGGCCGCGCTGGAGGGGCGCCGCGTCATGCTGGTGGAAGCGCGCGACTTTGCCAGCGGCACCTCGTCTCGCTCCACCAAGCTGCTGCACGGAGGGGTGCGTTACCTGGCACAAGGTCGCTTGCGTCTGGTGCGAGAAGCATTGCGGGAACGGGCTACCGTGTTGAGCTTGGCGCCGCACCTGGCGCAGCCGCTGTCTTTTGTGGTGCCCGCAAGCGGCTGGGTGTCGTGGGTCTGGACAGGCATGGGGTTGAAGGTTTACGAGTGGTTGTCGGGGCGCTTAAGCCTGGGGGCTACGGTGGCCCTGTCGCGCCAGGCTTTGACGCGCTGCTTACCCGGCTTGCCCCAGATGGTGGCGCGTGCTGTGGGCGGCATGCGCTATTGGGATGGCCAATTTGAAGACGCCCGGCTGGCCCTGGCGCTGGCTAAAACCGCACGACAGGCGGGTGCCAGTCTGCACAACCACACCCGTGTGACCGCCTTGACGCCTTCGCAGCAGGGCTGGCAAGTCAGCTTGCGCGATGAGCACTCGGGTGAGGCGCTGACGGTGAACGCGCTTTGCGTGGTCAATGCCGCCGGCGTTTGGGTAGACGCTTTACGCCGCATGGCCTTGTCGCATGGGGCCGGTGCGCAGCCGGTGAAGGCGCTGGTCAAGCCCAGCCAAGGGGTGCACATCGTTGTCTCGCGGACGTGTTTGCCCATTGAAGAAGCCGTACTGATTCCCCGCACCAGCGATGGCCGTGTGTTGTTTGCCGTGCCCTGGTTGGGCTCTACCGTGATTGGAACCACCGACACGCCGCGCCACGATGCCCCGCAAGACCCCTTACCGTTGCAGGAAGAGCTTGATTTCTTGTTTCGGGAAAGCCACAAGTCCTTAGGCGTCTCGCTGCAGCCAGCCGATGTGCGCAGCGTTTGGGTTGGGCTGAGGCCCTTGGTAGATGCCAGCGATGCGGGCGCCACCAGCCAGATCTCGCGAGAGCACCTGATTTGTCGCGAGGCCCGCGGGCTGTTCACCGTGACCGGTGGCAAGTGGACCACCTACCGCGTCATGGCCGAAGAGGTCATGCAGGCGATTCAATCCCATGCTGATTTACCGCCGGCACCACCAGGGTCCGGGGACACGCCACACCACCGGCTGGTGGGCGCACCGAAGGCGAACGAAGTACAGCAGCCCATCAGCGCGGCGCCCGGGCTTCATTTGTGGGGCACCGAAGCCAAGCAGGTACTGGCGCTGCCGGGCGCACACCATGTTTTGGGCATGGGACTGACCGAGGCGATGGTGCGTTTTGCGGCTCGCCACGAGTGGGCTGTCACGGTTGAGGATATGCTTGCGCGTCGTTGGCGGGCGCTGTTTCTGGATGCGCGGCAGGCCGCCCTTATGGCCCCCGCAGTAGCCACCTTGTTGCAAGCGGAAACTGGCCTAGATCCAAGGCTGGATGATTTTCTTGAACTGTGCAAGCGCTATACGCTGACGGACTCCCAGACCGACTGATTTTTCAGACTATTTTTAACCACGACACTTCGAAAGTTGGCTTTGAACATGACCACACCCGTCCCTGCCACCACACGCTACGGCATCATTGGCTGCGGCATGATGGGACAAGAGCATTTGCGCAACATCGCCTTGTTGCCCGGTGCGCAGGTCACGCGTATTTTCGAGCCCGATGCGGCCATGCTGGCCAGCAGTCTGGCGCTGGCCCCCGGGGCGCAAAGCGCGGCCAGTCTGGCCGAAGTGGTGCTGTCCCCCGACGTGGATTGCCTGCTCATCACCAGCCCCAACTTTTGCCATGCCGAGCAGTTGCGCGAGATTGCCCGGTTGCGCCCGCTGCCACTGTTGCTGGAAAAGCCCGTGTGCACCCAGCTGGACGATGTGCACAGCCTGGCCGCCTTGCAGGCCAGCTACCCGGCACCCCTTTGGGTGGCCATGGAATACCGCTACATGCCACCCGTTGCGCTGCTGGCGCAAGAGGTGCATAGCCAGCACCATACCGGGCCGCTCAAGATGCTCACCATCCGTGAGCACCGCTTTCCCTTCCTGGTGAAAGTGGGCGACTGGAACCGTTTCAACCGCTACACCGGCGGCACGCTGGTTGAAAAGTGCTGCCACTTTTTTGACCTGATGCGGCATCTGACCCAAAGCGAGCCGGTGCGTGTGTACGCTTCAGCCGGGGTGGACCACAACCACCTGAATGAAACCTACCCCGAGGGCACGCCCGACATTTTGGACAACGCCTATGTGATTGTGGATTTCGCTTCCGGCCAGCGTGCCATGCTGGAGCTGTGCATGTTTGCCGAAGGGGCTCGCTACCAGGAAGAAATTACAGGCGTGGGGCCCTTGGGTAAGGTCGAGTGCTTTGTCCCCGGCCCCGGGCGCTTTTGGCCCCCGCATTTGGGCGAGGCACCGGTGCCCAAAGTGGTCATCAGTCCACGCCATCCCAAAGGACCGCGAGAGCTGGAGGTGCCGGTTGACCCGGTGGCCCTGGCCGCTGGCGACCACAATGGCTCGACTTTGTACCAGCACCAAAAATTCAATGCCGTGGTGCGGGGCCAAGGCACGGTCGAGGTGGGTTTGCGCGACGGACTGATCGCTGTGGTCATGGGTTTGGCTGCGCAGGAATCAGCCCGTACCGGGCAGGCGGTGGATCTGACCAGCGGCCCTTACGCCTTGAATGGGCTGATACACCATTGCCGCTGAAATGAGCATGCCGCCCCTTCAATTCACAGGCTATGCTTGTCACACGGCGGGCCGCATGGTTTCCAGATTTGGTAGACGCCCCCAACAAGAGGGGCCAGAGGGAGTGCATCAACATAGCTTGGTCAACAAGCTCAAAGAGCACCGTGTTTTTTCTTGGCCTTCGAGTCCAAGGATGACGTGGTTTTTTTCTGTATTTTTTTCACTCTAAAAAGAGGAGTCCTCATGAAAGTTTTCCGAATTCTTCCGCTGGCCTTGGCCTTGGGTTCTGCCCTATCACTAGGCCATAACCTGGCGCAGGCTGGAGAAATCCGTGTCATGTGCTACCAGGACGGCATCGAGTGCGAGGTCACCGCCGATCTGGCCAAGCGCTTTGAAGCGCAGAACCCCGGCACCAAAGTCATCGTCGACACCGTGCCCTACAAAACCATCGTGGAACAGTTGCCAGTGCAACTCGCTGCAGGCCAAGGCCCGGATATTGCCCGCGTGACCGACCTGGGCGGCATGTCCAAGTTCTACCTGGACATTTCAGCCCACGTGAAAGACCGTAAATACTGGGACACCAACTTTGGCACCACCGCCCCCTGGCTGCGCCCCGCAACCGCAGACCGTGGCATTTACGGCTTCATGTCCCAATTGACCATGACCGGTCCTTACGTCAACAAGACTTTGTTTGAGCAGGCCAAAGTGCCCATGCCTGGTGCCAAAGCCTCATGGGACGAGTGGATGGACGCCGCCCGCAAAGTAGCCAAAGCCACGCAAACCAAGGCCGCTGTGGCGTGGGACCGTTCGGGTCACCGCTTTGCCGGTCCCGCCATCAGCTATGGCGCCAAAATATTTGATGCGCAGGGCAACCCTGTCATTGATGAAGGCTACAAAGCTACCGTCAGCAAGTTCGTGGCATGGCACAAAGACGGTACCATGCTGCGCGAAGTTTGGGCCGGCTCGGGCGGCTCTACCTATGCCGACTCGATTGGCGAGTTCATCAATGGCAACGTGGTGATGGTGTTGTCGGGCAGCTGGCAGATTAACCGCTTGCAAAAAGACGTGGGCAACAAGTTTGACTGGCTGGCGGTGCCCAACCCCTGCGGCCCAGCGGCTTGTACCGGCATTCCCGGAGGCGCCGCCTGGGTGGCACTGAAGACCAGCAAGTCACCCAAAGAAGTGGGTGCCTTTCTCGACTTCATGGCTTCTGAAGCGGCTTACACAGAATTCAGCGCGCGCACCAACAACATTCCCGCACACGCCGGTCTGGCCAAAAAAGGCGTGAACTACGCCAGTGCCTTACCCAGCGCCAAGGCGGCTCTGGGTGTATTTGGCACGGGTGTGGCCAGTTTGGCGCCCGTTGCCTACCAATTCCAGGGCTACAAGTTCAACCGCGCCATCATGTTGCCCACGGTCGCGCGCGTGACGCAGGTCATCGTGGGTGAGATGGGGGCAGACGAGGCGGTCAACAAGATCAGTGCAGACATGCAAGATGCCGTGAAACAAGCACAAAAGTAAAGTGCCCGTTCTGGAGGCGATGCTACCCGTGCGGGTGGCGTTGTCTGCAGACGTTCTTTCGCAGCCCTGCGGTGGTGCTGTCTTCATTTGTCTGTGTCTAAAGGCCGCTCGTGCAAGTTCTGTCGATTTTTTTTAATTTGCTGGAGCCCTTTTTCAAGCTGGGTCAGCGTTGGCTGGGGCCGTCCCGACTGGGGTGGTTGTTTGTTGCCCCCAATTTGATTGTGTTTGGCCTGTTCACTTTTTTGCCCATCCTGATCAATCTGGTTTACGCCACCACAGGTGGTGTCAACCTCATGCCTTTGCAGCGGCCTTACACGGGTGCTGAAAACTTCGAAATTCTTTTTGACTGCCGCGATTATTTTGATTTGGTGACTTGCCGCAAGGATATTTTCTGGCGCGCCATGTTCAACACCGTCAAATTCAGCCTGCTGCAAGTGGGCTTGATGGTTGGGTTTTCCTTGCTGACCGCGCTGGTGCTCAACCGCAAGATCATTGGGCGCGGGTTTTGGCGTGGGGTGTACTTTTATCCGGTCTTGCTGTCCCCCGTGGTGGTGGCCCTGATCTGGAAGTGGCTGCTGCAAAGTCAGGGCGCCTTTAACGCGGGGCTGGTCGCGCTGGACCTGCCCGCGGTCGAGTGGCTGACTGATGCAGGCTGGGCTTTTTTCTGGACCGTTTTTGTATCGATCTGGGCGCACATGGGTTTTTACACCCTGATTCTGCTGGCCGGACTACAGGCTATTCCCGGCGACCTTTATGAGGCTGCTCAACTGGACCGTGCCAGCCCCATGCGCACGTTGACACGCATCACCCTGCCCTTGCTGATGCCTAATTTGATTGTTGTTCTGGTGCTGGCCGCTATCCGTGCAGTACAGGTTTTTGATGAAGTGTTTGTGTTGACCGGTGGCGGGCCTGGTTCGGCCACCACCTTCATTGTGCAGTTCATCTACCAGACTGGTTTTGCCGAGCAAATCCATTTGTACGGTCTGGCCGCGGCTGCCTCTTTGGCCTTGGCATTTTTCCTGATTGTGCTGACGCTGGCGCAACTGCGCTTGACCCGGGCCAGCCAGGCTGGACAAAAGGTGAAATGACATGAAGTCGCTCAGTTTTCTCTGGCTGACCCGAGGCCGCCAGCGCTTGCACTGGACCGATGTGCTCAGCTACGCCTACCTGCTGGTGGGTTTGTTCGTGATGTTCGCGCCGGTCTTGTGGCTGGTGATGTCCTCGTTCAAGACCGAGTCGGCCATTGGCCAGTTTCCGCCCACTTTTTTGCCCTACAGCCAGAAAACCGTGGTGGTAGCCGGCCATGACAAGCCGCTGCCTTTGTTCAAGGTGGCCGTGGCAGGGGGCGCACCCCGAGAGTTGGCCCAGATCAGTCGCATCGGCATCATGGCCAACATGGTGGATCCAGTCCAACCGGGCGAGCCGGTGCAGGTCAATATTCGGGACCGGGTGCCGGTGAATGAATTGAAGTTTGCCACCAACAACTATTCCGATTTGTTTGGCAAGTTCACCTTTGGCACCTACCTCTGGAACAGTGTGTTCATCACCGTGGTGGCCACGCTGCTGACCTTGTTGTTCAACTCGATGGCGGCATTCGCCCTGTCCAAGCTCCAGTTCAAGGGTCAGAAGGCAGTGTTCCTGTTGATTATTGCCACGCTCATGATTCCGCCCACCATCATCCTCGTGCCGGTGTTTCTGGTTATCAACTCGGTCAACCTGCTCAACAGTCTTTGGGGCGTCATTTTGCCGGCCGTGGCCACGCCCACCGGGGTGTTTTTGCTTCGGCAATACATGCTGACCATTCCCGACGAGCTGATTGAAGCCGCCCGAATGGACCACGCCAGCGAGTGGCGCATTTATTGGCGCATCGTCTTGCCTTTGTCAGCGCCAGCGCTGGCGGTGCTGGCCATTTTTTCAGTGATGTGGCGCTGGAACGATTTCCTGCTGCCTTTGATTGTGTTGTCCAAAAGTGAGTTTTTTACCCTGCAACTTGCGCTCAACGCCTTCCAAGGTGAACTCAATACCCAATGGCACTACCTGCTGGCAATGACCGTGATCACGCTGCTGCCCGTGACGCTGGTGTTTGCCTTCTTGCAACGTTACATCACCACCGGCATTGCCAGTGCGGGTGTGAAGTGACCCCTCCCTACAGACCTGATTGAATTGAGCCCACTGTGTCCACTTTAGAACTACGCGCCATCGAAAAATCGTTTGACCAGACCCACGTTATCCACGGCGTGGACTTGCAAGTGGCGCATGGCGAATTTGTGGTGTTTGTTGGCCCGTCCGGTTGCGGAAAGTCCACGCTGCTTAGGATGATTGCAGGCCTGGACACGCCCACCCGGGGCGATTTGCTGATAGATGGCGTGCGCGTGAATGATGTAGGCGCAGCTGACCGCGGCTGTGCGATGGTGTTCCAGTCATACGCGCTCTACCCGCACATGACGGTGTACGCCAACATGGCCTTCGGCCTTGAAAACGCCCACGTTCCCAAGGCTGAAATTGCCCAAAAGGTCAACGATGCCGCAGCCCTGCTGCGCCTGGACGCCATGCTCCAGCGCAAGCCTACCCAGCTGTCTGGCGGGCAGCGGCAACGGGTGGCCATTGGCCGTGCGATTGTGCGCAACCCCAAAATATTTTTGTTTGACGAGCCCTTGTCCAACCTGGACGCTGAACTGCGCGTCTCCATGCGCGCCGAGTTGCGAGAACTGCACCAACGCCTGGGTGCGACCATGGTGTACGTCACCCATGACCAAGTGGAGGCCATGACCATGGCCGACAAAATTGTGGTGCTCAGAGCCGGGCGCATTGAGCAAATGGGCACCCCCCGGGCACTCTATGAGGCGCCGGCCAATGTGTTTGTTGCAGGCTTCATGGGCAGCCCCCGCATGAACTTCATCCCTGCCAGCACGGCCCGAACAGCGGCTTCATTACAACCCTGGGTGCCCGCCCAAGCACAGCAGGTGGGCATACGACCCGAGCATTGGATGACTTGCAGCCAAGGCGATGGACTGGCCCTGCAGGTCAAAGGAACCGAGTACCTGGGGGCGCAACGTTTGCTGCATGGCTTGCTGGCAGATGGCACCCGCGTTGAAGTATTGATCGAAGGTGAGAAAGCGCCGCAGCCGGGCGAGCTCATGTATTTCACCACTCGCCCCGACCGCTTGCATGCGTTTGATGCCAAAGAACAGCGCATGGCGCAGGAGATGGCATGAAGCCTTTGATGACTGAGGCCTGGACTCTGGCCTCCAACGTCACCGCCCCAGACCGCTGCGGGCCCGATGCGACCGCTGCCTTGACCACAGGGGGTTCATTGCAATTGTCTTTTTTGTCGCCCACCCTGGCGCGCGTCACGCTGGTGCCGGCACAAGGGTTTCGTGAGCCGCACACGTGGGCCATTGCCCCGGGCGCCGGTACCGACGTGCCCTGGAGCGGGCGCAAGCGCGAGGAGACACAGGGCTTTGAGCGACCCGTCTGGCAACACACCCAAGATGCGCAGGGCACACGCAAGCTCTCCACATCAGGCTTGTCGGTCAGCCTGCTGGGCGGTGGCAGCACACCTTTGCGCCTGCACTGGGTGGATGAAGCGACGGGCAAAAAACTGATGGAAGACCGCAGTACCAGTGCTTATTTACAAGAACACCGTACCGGGTTGGTGCGTCACTGCGTGGTACGCAACCCCCAGGATCATTACTTTGGTCTGGGTGACAAGACCGGCCCCTTGAACCTGCATGGCCGGCGCCTGCGCTGCCTGGGGCAGGATGCGTTGGGCTATGACCCGCAAAACGGCGACCCGCTGTACAAACACTGGCCCTTCCTGATGTCGCGCACAGTGGACGGACTTTGGGTGGGCGTGTACTACGACACCTTGGCCACTTGCACCTTTGATCTGGGTTGCGAGCACGACAACTACCACGGTTTTTTTCGAACCGTGGACATCGACGATGGCGACCTCGACTACTACGTGATGGTAGGGCGCACCCCAGCTGAGGTGGTGCGTCAGTATGTGTCGCTGATAGGTGGCACCCACTTACCACCGCGCTGGAGTCTGGGTTTTGCCCAGACGGCCATGGGGTTGGCCGATGCCCCAGACGCACAAGATCAGCTCGATAGTTTCATTGATGAATGTGCCCACCAACGCATCCCGATCTCGTCCTTTCACTACGGCTCAGGGTATTCGAGCCGGGGCAAGCAACGCTATGTATTCACCTGGAACCGGAACAAGTTTCCAGACCCGCAAGCCATCAACCGTAAATTCCAGCAACACGGCATGCGCCTGGTCGCCAACATCAAGCCTTGTTTACTGGACGACCACCCAGCCTACCAGGCCTTGAACCAGAACCACGCCTTCATTGAGGACCAGGCGACTGGTCACGCCGTGGTCGAACCTTTTTGGGACGGCCAAGGCTCCCACCTGGACTTCACCCGCCCGCAAGCGGTAGCCTGGTGGCAAGACCAACTCAAGCAACAAGTGCTGGAGCAGGGCATTGATGCCGGTTGGAACGACAACAACGAATACGCCATACAGAACGAAGACGCCTACAGCGATGCTTGGGGCGTTGCAGTACCTATGCACCGCAGCCGACCCCTGCATGCCTTATTGATGACGCGAGCCACTTTTGAAGCGCAGCAAGCCCATGCGGGTGCTGCTGGCGAACCCACCTTCACGGTAACCCGGGCAGGCCCGCCGGGCTTGCAGCGTTATGCGCAAACCTGGTCTGGCGACAACACCACCAGCTGGGCCACGCTCAAATGGAATGTGCGCACCGGGCTCCAAATGAGTTTGTCAGGCATGTTCAACATCGGTCACGATGTCGGCGGGTTTTACGGCCCGCTGCCAGAGCCGGAGCTTTTCTTACGCTGGGTGCAAGCCTGCTGCCTCAACCCGCGCATGGTCATGAATTCCTGGAAGGAAGGGGGCATCAGCAACTTACCCTGGATGCACCCTGAAGTAACCGATGCCGTGCGCGATGCCATCGCCCTGCGTTACCGGCTCATGCCCTACCTTTGGGCTTGTTTTGAGCAAGCCACCCAGCAGCATGTGCCCATCATTCGGCCCACCTTCTTCAATTTCCCGGATGACCTGCAATGCCTGGCAGACGCGGACGAGTTCATGCTGGGCGAGTCTTTATTGGTTTCTCCCGTGCTCAACCAGGGGCAACGCATCAAGAAGATTTATTTGCCCCAGCTCAGCGATGGCCAACACTGGCTCGACTTCGAAACCCGCCAGGTTTACAGCGCCGGCCAGTGGCATGAGGTTCAGGCCCCTATGACGCGGCTGCCAATCTTTGTTGTGCAAGGGGCGCAGATTCCGGTTGCCCAGCCAGCCGCAGGCGCGGTGCCAAGGCATGATGATCCGGTGGTCGATACGCTGCAGTTTTAAGTGGTTGTCGGCACAGGATGGCAGGTGAATCTGAATCACCTTGAATGTGCGAGGGCGAGAAAGGTAGGAGAACGCCAGGCTCAGGGCACCTCGTGACCGTTGGCCAGCTCGTAGAGTTCATACCAAGTCTGGCGGTCCATCGGCACGCGGGCGGCATCGCTAAAGCGGGCAATGCGATCGGGCTGGTTGGTCCCCATGACGGGCAAGATGTGCGCCGGATGGTGCATGAGCCAGGCCATGGCCACAGCCGTGGTGTCGGTTCCTGCGGCGTGGGCCAGCGCAGCCAGTTTGGGGGCCAGTCTTGCCGCTGCGGTATCTGGCGTGTGCGCTTGCGAATGCAGGCGGCCACCACCCAAGGGTGACCAGGCCATTACCGGCATGCGGTGCTGTTGCGCATGGGCCAGCTGACCATTGATAAAGGGGGCGGTGTGCAGCAGGCTCAGCTCCAGCTGGTTGGTTTGCAGCGTGTGCCGCATGCACGATTGCAGCAAATCCACCTCCCAGGGCATGAAGTTGGAAACGCCTGCGCCGCGCAACTTGCCGCTGTCAATCAGGCCATCCAGGCAGCGGCCCAGGGCTTGTGCGTCCATCAGCGGATCGGGGCGGTGGATCAACAGCAGGTCGATCACCTCCACGCCCATGCGCGACAGCGAGCGTTCGACGCTGGCGGTGACGTGCGCGGGACTGGTGTCGTAATGCTTAACCCGCGTGTCGGGCCAGTGGGACGACAGCAGCATGATGTCGGTCTTGGTGACGATCTCGATACGGTCTTTCAAGCTGGGTTGGGCTTTGATGGCTTCGCCAAACAGCGCTTCACAGCTGTAATCGCCATAGATGTCTGCATGGTCAAAGGTGGTGATGCCTTGCGCCAAACACGCTTCGATGCGCGCCAGGTTGGCGCTGACCGAGCAGTCTTGCGCTTCAGACAGGCGCCACACGCCATAGGCCATGCGGCTCAGACTGCGCCCGTTGGGCAGCGTGATGCGGCCGATGTCGTTGGAACTCATTTGCGTACTCCTGTGCCCAAAGGTGTGGGCGGGGTTTGGGCCGGAACACGGCCATATGCTTGGGCGAGGGATACGGTTTTGAGCTGCGGCAACACTTTGGCTCCGAAGATCTCGCATTCCTGCAAGTGCGGGTAGCCGGAAAAGATGAAGGCCCGGATGCCCATTTTTTGGTAGGCCTCAATTTCACTAAGTATCTGATCAACACTGCCCACCAAGGCAGCACCGCAGCCGCTGCGGGCGCGGCCCACGCCGGTCCACAGGTGCGGCTCAATGTAGCCGGCAGCATCGGCACGCTCGCGGTTGGCACTTTGCAGGGACACCCCGAAACTGGTGGCATCCAGTGCGCGTTGGCGAATTTCGCGACCCTTGTCATCGTCTAGTTGTGAGACCAATTCGGCCGCGTAGTCTCGCGCCTCGGCTTCGGTGTCGCGCACGATCATGTGCACCCGCAGGCCGTAGTCCAGCAAGCGGCCATGCTTCTCGGCCTGGGCATGCACATCGCGCATGCGCTGAGCCAGCATCTCTTTAGGCTCGGGCCACATCAGGTAGGTGTCGCAGTGCGCACCGCACAGCGCCAGTGCATCAGGGCTGTAGCCCCCAAAGTAAAGCAAGGGGCCGCCATGGGTTTGGTAAGGCCGCACGGGGTCGGTGGACAAACCCTTGAGTTGGTAAATTTGGCCGTCGTAATTGATCTCGTCTTGCGTCCAAGCCTGCTTGAGAATTTCTACCACCTCCCAAGAGCGGCGGTAGCGGTAGGCGCTGTCTTCTTGCTGGCCAGGAAAGTCCGACGAAATGACGTTGAGTGTGAGGCGCCCCTCCAGCATATGGTCCAGGGTGGCCACGGTGCGAGCCAGCATGGCCGGGTGGGTTTCGCCACAGCGGATGGCGGCCAGCAGGTTCATGCGCTTGGTTTTATGCGCAACGGCCGCTGCAAAAGTCAGCGTGTCTTGTCCGACCTGGTAGGACGAGGGGCACAGGATATTGCGAAACCCCAGTTCATCAGCTCTTTCCACAATGCGGCTGGTGTTGGCCCAGTTGCTGCGCAAATCGCCCTCGGGCACACCGAGGTGGCGAAAATCATCCGAGCACAAAGGTGCAAACCACGCCACCTCAGCACCCTGGATGTCTTCTCCTTTGACAGGAACGACGCTCATGAATGACTCCTCACTTAAAGTAAATGAATAATATATGAATTAACCGCCATGGGCATTTGAATTCCTAATAATTTGTCATACTGTGGACCATGAAAACTGCTCATCCTGCCAAGCCGTTGCCCGTTTATTTGCAAGTTGCCGAGCTGCTGGCGCGTCAAATCAAGGCGGGCTATTGGCGCAGCGGCGAGCGCTTGCCCACCGAAGCTGAGCTGGCACAAACCTTGTCCGTCGCGGTGGGCACTCTGCGCAAATCATTGGCCTTGCTGGCGCAGCAAGCGGTGCTGGAGCGTATTCAGGGTTCTGGCACTTACGTGCGCAAAACACCAGGCACGCCACAAATTTACGAGTTGTTTCGCCTAGAGCTTGCCGATGGCCCTGGCTTACCGACCGCACATATTCTTGATGTGAGCATGCTCGCCCGGCCTGCCCGCCTGGCGGCTATTACCGGCAGGGGAGAGCCTTGCTGGCGCGTTCGCCGCCTGCGGTTTTTAAGCCAGCAGCCGGTA
>JBIKZP010000295.1:0-3992 GCA_044354655.1 Rhodoferax sp.
GACGCCGCTGAATCGGCGCAGAAGCAAGCCAATGAGACCGACTCGGGTCGCAAGCTGTTCATGGAAAAGCTGGATGTCGATGAAGAAATCGCCGATCTGTTGATCGCTGAAGGCTTCACCAGCCTGGAGCAGGTGGCCTATGTGCCACTGGAAGAAATGCTTGAGATCGAAAGCTTTGACGAAGACACCGTCAATGAACTTCGCAACCGGGCTAAAGATGCGCTGTTGACCATGGAAATTGCGCATGAAGAGAGCGTGGAGGAGGTCTCGCTGGAGTTGCGCGACTTGCCTGGGCTCACACCTGAGTTGATCAGCAAACTGGCCGACAGTGGCGTTCACAACCGTGACGACCTGGCTGACCTGGCGGTTGACGAACTCACCGACATCACGGGGCAGTCTGCCGATGATGCGAAGGCCTTGATCATGAAGGCACGCGAGCATTGGTTCACCAATGACGCCGCCTCAGAAGAGTCCAGCGCATCATGAATGCGAAGTTTCAGTGATGGCCAGCAATTGCCCCTCGGGCTTGTTATGCCGAACTAAAGGTTACCTAAGAAATGTCCAGTACGACCGTCGCCGAGTTTGCAACAGAACTCAAAAAATCAACCGACACACTGCTTGAGCAGTTGAAATCGGCGGGCGTTGCCAAAGCGGCAGCGTCTGACAAGCTGACAGACGCTGACAAGCAGCAACTGCTCGGCTACTTGCAGGCCAGCCATGGTACTGCCAGCCAGGAGCGCAAGAAAATTACGCTCGTCAAAAAGTCGACGAGCGAAATCAAGCAGGCCGACTCATCAGGCAAAGCGCGCACCATCCAGGTGGAAGTTCGCAAAAAACGCACTTTCATCCGTCGTGAAGATGGCCTTGAAGTGCCTGAAGTGTCTGTTGAGGCCGGTACAGAGTCGCAGCAGTCCGTGCAAGAGGCGCAGCCCTTGATCGACAACGCTGAGCTGGCGCGTCGCGAGGAAGAAGCCCGTCACCAGGCCGAATTCATTCGCCGCCAGGAAGAAGAGTTGGCCCAGCGGCGCCAAGAGCGCGAAGCGCAAGAAGCGAAAGCCCGTGAAACGGCAGAGCAGGCCGCAGTCAAAGCGGCTGCTGATGCTGAGCGGGCTGCTAAATATGTGGCAGCCGTTGATAAATCTGCGGCAGCTCCCGCTGCAGAAGCCTTGAATTTAGCGGCAGTCAAAGCTGCTCAAGCCGCAGAAAAAGCCGAGTCCCTGGCGCTTGAACAAGTGCAAGCCCGTGAAAAAGCTGCCGCTGACTCGCAAGCCCGTGCCGCTGAAGACGTGGTGCGCGCCGCTGACCTGGGTGACCGTCGCCGCAAGGCCGAAGCCGAAGCAGCAGCCATTCGCATGATGATGTCGGCTCCGGCCAAGAAGCCTGCGCCACCCGTCAAAAAGCCAGAAGAAGTAAAACCTGCGCCTGGTGCCATCAAAGGCACGCTGCACAAACCCGCAGCAGGTACGGTGGCGGCCAAACCAGCACGTCCGGGCGCGCCTGCAGTTCCTGCAGCACCCGTAGCGGGCAAGGAAGTTAAATCTGCCAAGCTCTCTAGCAGCTGGGCGGGTGACCCGGCCAAGAAGAAAGCCATTCCCACCCGTGGTGATACCGGCGCGGGTGCCGGTCGAGGCAGTAACTGGCGCGGTGGGCCGCGTGGAAAACGCGGCAGTAACGACCGTGATCGGGACGACCACGCCCAACAGGCTGCACCGGTGGAAGCGCGCATTATTGAGGTGCACGTGCCAGAGACCATCACCGTGGCCGAGTTGGCGCACAAGATGGCCGTCAAGGCATCCGAGGTCATCAAACACTTGATGAAACTTGGCCAGATGGTCACCATCAACCAGCCCTTGGACCAAGACACCGCCATGATTTTGGTGGAAGAAATGGGCCACAAGGCCATCGTGGCTGCGCTGGACGATCCGGAAGCGTTCACTGACGACGAAGTCTTGCAACAACAATCCGAGTTCTTGCCGCGCGCACCGGTGGTGACTGTCATGGGTCACGTTGACCATGGCAAGACCTCCTTGCTCGATTACATTCGCCGTGCGAAGGTAGCCTCTGGTGAAGCTGGTGGCATTACACAGCACATCGGTGCCTACCACGTTGAAACCCCAAGGGGCATGATCTCCTTCCTGGACACCCCAGGTCACGAGGCCTTCACGGCCATGCGTGCCCGTGGAGCCAAGGCCACCGACATTGTGATTCTGGTGGTGGCTGCAGACGACGGCGTGATGCCGCAAACCAAAGAGGCCATCAAGCACGCCAAGGCTGCGGGTGTTCCTATCGTCGTGGCGATCAACAAAATTGACAAGCCCGATGCCAACCCAGAGCGCGTGAAGAACGAGCTGGTGGTGGAAGAGGTGGTGCCTGAGGAGTTTGGTGGTGAATCGCCTTTTGTGGCGGTATCTGCAAAAACTGGCAAGGGCATTGATGAGCTGTTGGAGCAAGTGCTCTTGCAAGCCGAGGTGTTGGAGTTGCGTGCCCCGGTTGATGCCATGGCCAAGGGCTTGGTCATCGAGGCTCAGCTTGACAAGGGCCGCGGTCCAGTCGCCACCATTTTGGTGCAATCAGGCACCCTCAAAACCGGTGACATTGTGCTGGCAGGTTCCACCTACGGCCGCGTTCGCGCCATGCTGGACGAAAACGGCAAAACCATCAAGTCCGCAGGTCCTTCGATTCCAGTCGAAATCCAGGGCCTGACCGAAGTGCCGCAAGCCGGTGACGAATTCATGGTCATGTCCGATGAGCGGCGTGCCCGTGAGATCGCCACATACCGTGCTGGTAAGTTCCGCCACACCAAGCTGGCCAAGCAACAGGCCGCCAAGTTGGAGAACATGTTCACCGACATGGCCGCTGGCGAAGTCAAGATGGTGCCCATCATCGTCAAGGCCGACGTTCAGGGCTCGCAGGAAGCGCTGGCGCAGTCTCTGCTCAAGCTCTCCACCGAAGAGGTCAAAGTGCAACTGGTGTACACCGCTGTGGGCGCCATCAGCGAGTCCGATGTCAACCTGGCCATTGCCTCCAAGGCGGTCATCATTGGTTTCAACACCCGTGCCGATGCCGGCGCGCGCAAGTTGGCCGAGAACAACGGCGTTGACATTCGCTACTACGACATCATTTATGACGCCGTTGACGAACTCAAACTCGCCATGTCCGGCATGCTGACCCCAGACAAGAAGGAAGAGGTCATTGGTACTGCCGAGATTCGCCAGATTTTCAAGGTCTCCAAAATTGGCTCCATTGCCGGTTGTATGGTTACCGCTGGCGTGGTGCGCCGTTCTGCCCGGCTTCGTTTGCTGCGCGAGAACCTGGTCATCTACACCGGCGAACTCGATTCGCTCAAGCGTTTCAAGGACGATGCCAAGGAAGTGCGTGAAGGCTTTGATTGCGGCTTGAATATCAAGAATTACAACGACATTCAAGAGGGTGACGTGCTGGAGTTCTTCGAGATTCGCGAAGTGGCCCGTACCTTGTAATGTGCTTGAAGTAGAACGTGCGAAAAAAATCAAGTACCCCCAACCGCAGCTTCAAAGTGGCCGATCAGATCCAGCGCGATCTGACCGAACTGATCGCGCGCGAGTTGAAAGACCCGCGGGTGGGCATGGTGACCATTCAAGGTGTTGAGGTCACCCCGGACTACGCGCATGCCAAGGTCTATTTCAGTCTGCTGGCAGGTGACCCTAAAGCCTGTACGGAGGGGCTGAACCAGGCCGCTGGCTTCTTGCGGGCGGGTTTGTTCAAGCGCTTGCACATTCACACGGTGCCTACCTTGCATTTTCTGTTTGACCAGACGACCGAGCGCGCCGCTGACATGAACGCACTGATAGCGCGTGCGGTGGCTTCTCGCGCCAAAGAGGACTAACGCATGAACGCGCCACGTGCACGGGTTGCCAGGCGCCCCGTGCATGGGGTGCTGTTGCTTGACAAGCCCTTGGGTTGGTCCAGCAACGACGCCTTGCAAAAAGTGAAATGGCTACTCAGGGCCGAAA
>JBIKZP010000297.1:0-3976 GCA_044354655.1 Rhodoferax sp.
TGGCCTCCAGTCTCAATTTGTCAACGGAGGCCACTACCTAGCTGCTTTTTTAAACAGCCTGGCCATAGGCTCAGCAAACCTCATTCTCTACAAGCTGGCACCCAGCGCCAGCGGCTGGGAAGTAGCGGGCTACCTGTGCGGTGGCCCCTTGGGAATTGTTGCCGCCATGGCGCTCTATCGCGCCCGCCACGCGCTCGCCATCTACAAGGTCTCCCCATGAGCAACACCATGCACACCCAACACCACCCCACGCCCCAAGCCACCGCCCTGCTCAAACCCGCCCCTGTCGTCGTGGGCATAGCGGCTTTGCCACGGCGTATCCCCATCAGCAAAGACAGCTACCTGGGCGTAGACCTGCTACCCCAGCAAGACCGCCCTGGCGGAAATAACCACCTCACAGTCCCCAGCCGAATTGGCGGGCAGCGCGTTTATCGCGCTGGCTGCTGATACGGCATAACACCACCGAACAAGCAAACCATGACCATCTTCGCCATCCCGCGCCTGGACGCCATCGCGCCCAGCCGGACCAACCCCCGCAAGACCTTTGACGCTGCCAAGCTGGCCGAGCTGACCGCCAGCATCCAGGCCAGCGGCGTGCACCAGCCGGTGTTGCTGCGCCCCCTGCCCGCCAGCCGCCTGGAAGACACCGCAGGCCTCAACCCCCGACCTGAATACGAGCTGGTGGCCGGCGAGCGCCGCTACCGTGCCAGCAAGGCAGCAGGCTTGCAGACTATCCCTGCGATGGTCCGCGAGCTGACCGATGATGAAGCGCTAGAAATACAGGTAGTAGAAAACCTGCAACGTGATGACCTGACAGAGCTTGAAGAGGCCGAGGGGTACGAGACACTCATGCAGCACAGCCAGCTGAACGCTGAGCAGGTAGGTGCCAAGATCGGCAAGAGCCGAAGCTATGTGTATGCCCGCATCAAGCTGCTGGACCTGTGCCAAGAAGCCCGCACCAGCCTGCGCGATGGCACAGTAGACGCCAGCCGCGCCTTGGTGGTGGCCCGCATCCCCGACCAAAAACTTCAGATCAAGGCGATGAAGGAGATTGTGCAGGGTGAGGGCTATGGCAGCGACCGCGAGCCCATGACCTACCGCCAGGCGCTGGACCACGTGCAGCGTAATTACATGCTCAAGCTGTCTGACGCCAAGTTCAAAATCAACTGCGTGGACTTAGTGCCCGAGGCCGGCGGCTGCATGTCTTGCGCCAAGCGCACGGGGCACGACCCAGACCTGTTCAGCGATGTGAAGGGCACCGACATTTGCACTGACCCACCCTGCTTTCAAAAAAAGACCAACGCGCACAGCGCCACGCTGGTGGCCGAGGCCAAGGCCAAAGGCCAGACCGTCATCATTGGCCGTGAAGCTGCTGAGCTGCGTGGCAACGGCTACACCGACAAGATTGTGGGCTACCGCCGGCTTGACAGCGTCGAAGACAGCCCCACCGACCAGCCGCTGCGCAAGATCATCGGCACGCTGATGCAAAGCGAGGGCATTACCCCCACCATGATTGAGCACGCACGCCGCGCCGACGAGCTGGTGGCCTGCCTTCCCAACGAAGTGGCACTCAAGCTGCTGAAGATGGCCGAGGCCCAGTCCAAAGACTCCCCCAAGGTGAGCAAAGAAGTGCAGCAGCTGGTGAACAACAAAAAGGCCAAGGCCGAGGAGAAAGCCAAGGCGAAGTTTGAGCAGGGCTGGCGTGATGTGTTGGTGAAAGACACATGGCGAGAAGCGCACCTAGAAAAAGTGATATTTTTCAACAACGACTTGCACCGCTACCTTGTAGTGCGTGCCGTCAATAGCCTGAGCACGGCCAACGCCGAAGCCCTTTGCACACTCTTAGAGCTTGGCAAAGTATCACCCATCTTCGCCCTGATTGACTATGCCAAAGAGACTGCTGCCCCAGACGACTTGCATGCTTTGATCATCATGCAAGAGGCAAGCAGTGCCTATGAGCACGGCTACAACGGCAAGGCCAACGAAGGCCTGCTGCTGGTGGCGCAGCACGTGTGGGGAGACAAGATGTCTGAGATTGTTCAGAGCATCAAGATTGACGTGCAAGCCCAAGTGTGGCCCGACAAACCCCACAAGGCGCCTACCCCCACCGCCCCTGCTGCGCAAGCGATTGGGGGCGGTGGGGTGGGCAAAAAAGAAAAGGCTGCGCTGCGCGCGCCTAAGCCCAAGCTGCACGCCGAGGCTGCAATGCAAGGCATCGCGGCAGCGATGCAACAAGAAGAAGAAGCCCGGGAGATCAATCTAGGCGCTACCGCGCAAAGCAACGAAGTGTCCGGCCAGCCAGCGGGAGGGGTCGACACTGAGCTGCTGAGCAAAGCCGTTGCAGTGATCCAGCGTGATCAGAAGGCCACTGTGCGACTGCTAAAAACTGAGCTGGGTATTGGCACCACCAAGGCGCTGCAGCTGATGACCCAGCTTGAAGATGCGGGCCATGTTGGCCCAACCGACGAGCGCGGTGCCCGCAAAGTGTTGGTGGCAGCATGAGCCAAAACAAAAAACCCCGTAAGGCCTACCGGCCCAAGCCCGTGAGCGCCGACACCATGACGCTGGCCCGCCACTTTGCAGCCAAGCCCGCAAAGGAGGACCGCGAAGAAGTGTTGGGCGTGCTGCGTACGGCCGTCAAAGCACTGCGCGAAGGCGTGGCCACAGAGCACCAGTGGTCTATAGCAGCTGGCAGCGTGAGCGTGGCGCAAGCTATCGAGCGCCAGGGCATCGTGCGCGGCCTGCATGAGCACATCAAGACCACCGAGCAAGTGCTGCAAGACATCTATGACCGGGCCCTGCAAAAAGGCGGCGGCCGGTGGGCCAGGTCCACGCTCTACTTCAACGAGATTGACACCCTCATCGAATTTATGCACCTGCACACTTTTCAGATGGGGCAGCTAGGCCGGGCCGAAATGCTGGCGGCCATTGACGAGGCACAAAAACACACTATCGCCCAGGGGCACACCGCCACGCTGCTGCACAACATCAAAGACGAAAGGATTGCAGCATGAGCAACAAAGTAAAAATAAAAGTCACGGTAGTGGCAAGAACCGCCTTGGGCATCCTGGTCAATGATGGCCGTCGTGAAGCATGGGTGCCACTCAGCCAGGTGGTGGAAGAAATCGAGGAGCCCACCGGCCCCATGCGCATCATGGGTACCGTGGCCATCGTTGTGCACGAATGGTTGGCCAAAGAAAAAGGCCTGCAGCCGACCATTGAGGATGAGCTGACGATGGATTTATTTGGGGGTGGGGCATGAGAACTTTTGGGATTATTTCTGTACTTTCTGCGGTGTACCTCGTTTTTATTTTAAAGATTTATACTGAATGCTCGGACGCCGGCGGGTTTCTGGTGCGCGGTTTAATTTGGTTTGCATGCGTGAAAGGCGGTACGACATGAGCACACAAAACCTTGACCTAATCGGCACTAAGGACATTACCCGCATGTTGGGCGTCACCCAGGCCCACTGCGTGGGGCGAATCATCAAGCGGCCGGATTTTCCGAAGCCCGCAATCAACTTGAGTCAACGGCTGCGCAAGTGGAAGCGGGACGATGTTCTTAAATTTTTGGGGGTGAAGTAATGTCTGAACTTGGAAATACCACCCCAGCCGCAGCACCTGCGCAGGAGCCGGTGGCGACAGTACTTGAAGGAGAGCGAGCATAAAAACAACACTTAAGGCAATTCGTAAACACAGGCCTTGCCACAACGGCTGGAGCAAGCTACTTAAAAATCTAGGTAAGACAAAAGCCGACGATGAACCGCTACGTATCACAACCATTCTTGAGAGTAACGGAATCGACGACGCGCTCTGGTGCCTACGTGCAGTAGAGGGTTGCAAACGCGAGATGCGCTTATTCGCATGTGAGTGCGCCCGCAGTGTGCAGCATTTAACAACTGACCCACGAATCGCAGCCGCAATTGATGTAGCAGAAAGGTTTGCTAACGGGCTGGCTACCCAAGCTGAGCTGGGTG
>JBIKZP010000296.1:0-3976 GCA_044354655.1 Rhodoferax sp.
TCGCCACGAGCAGTCAGTGTGCGGGCCAAGTCATCGCCTTCGCCAACCCCATCATGTGCTTGCGCATGACGCCACAACACCAGGTCCATCTCAGGCGCCTCCTACGTCGCTGTAGCGTTGCATAAGGGCTGCCTGGGCTCCATGCGCCACATGGTGCGGAAGGGGTTGAACGCGCCTATAGTGGCCATCGGCTTGCAAATCCCAAGCATCAACACCGTCCTGCAAATAAGCGACGAGACACTCATCAATCACTCGCTGGCGCAGCGCTGGGTCCGTCACCGGCCAGGCCAATTCAATACGCCGCATCATGTTGCGGTTCATCCAGTCGGCACTGGAGAGGAACAGATCTTCAACACCATCACATCGAAAATAAAAAACCCTGGAGTGCTCTAAAAAACGGCCAATCACCGACCGCACGCGGATGTTGTCTGTGTAGCCTGGTACCCGCGCTGGCAACATGCAGGCGCCACGCACAATCAGGTCAATTTTTACCCCGTTCTGGCCAGCACGAATCAAGGCCTTGATCAGGACCTCATCGGTCAAGGCATTCATCTTGGCAACAATTCTCCCAGTTCCCCCTTTGGCTACAGCACGCTCAAGCAGTTCAATTTTTTCAACTATTTTTCTTTGCAGATGAAACGGTGCAAGCCATATTTTCTTGAGTCGGGGCAGTCGACTGTGGCTGGCCAGGTGAACAAAAATGGCCTCGACGTCGCCGGTGAGTTCGGTGTTTGCGGTCAACTGGCTCCAATCCGTATAGAGGCGTGCGGTTCGGGGGTTGTAATTTCCCGTCGATAAATGCGCATACCGTTTGAGTACCCGACCTTCGCGCCGGGTGATGAGCATCATCTTGGCGTGTGTTTTAAGACCCACCACGCCATACACCACTTGCGCGCCGATGGACTCCAGCATTTCTGCCCAGTTGATATTGGCCTCTTCATCAAAGCGCGCTTTCAACTCCACCACCACCGTGACTTCCTTGCCACGCCGCACCGCCTCGCGCAGCAGGTCCATCAATTCCGAATCTGCGCCTGTGCGGTAAATGGTTTGCTTGATCGCCAGGACTTGGGGGTCGTTTACGGCTTCACGTAAAAAATTCAGTACGCCGACAAAGCTCTCAAAAGGTTGATGTATCAGCACATCACCTTGTTTGAGTTGGGCAAATATTGAAGCCCCTTCATTCAACTCGCGAGGATATGTGCCCTTGTAGGTGGGAAAGCACAAATTTGGCGCACTGACCAAATCAACTAACTGTGTCAAACGAACCAGGTTGACAGGGCCCGACACTTTGTAGAGGGCCTGTTCCGGCAAGTTGAATTGACTCAGCAAAAAATTCGATAAATACGGAGAACATCCCGAAGAAACCTCCAGCCGAACAGCTTGTCCAAAATGACGATGAACCAAGCCCTGGCGTAAGGCTGTACGCAAGTTTTTAACTTCGTCCTCGTCCACGGCAAGGTCTGAATGGCGGGTTACCCGGAACTGAGAAAACTCTCCGACATCTCTTCCCAGAAACAACTCGTCAAGATGGGCCCGAATAACGCTGGATAGAGATACAAAAAAATGTGGCCCAACACCAAGCTTCTCAGGCATGCGAATCATGCGGGGCAATACGCGCGGCACTTTGACAATGGCAATGTCATTGTCTCGACCGAAGGCATCACGCCCGCCAAGTCGAACAATGAAGTTCAACGACTTGTTGGCGACCTGTGGAAAAGGGTGCGAGGGGTCCAGGCCCACCGGGATAAGGAGTGGACGCACTTCGCGCTCAAAATACTGTTTGACCCAACGCTTTTGTTGCAAGCTGCGTGCCGCGTGCGAAACCACACGTATGCCGTACTCTTCAAGCGCAGGCATCAAGACATCGTTGTACAAAGCATATTGGCGCTCTACCAGTCGGTGCGCTGCATAGGCGAGTTTGCCAAAAGAATCTGCTGAATAATGCCCACCATCGTCTTTGCGCTGACTGGCCACCAAATGAGGTTCTGCACGAACTTCAAAAAACTCGTCCAGGTTGGAAGACACAATGCACAAGTAGCGCAAGCGCTCCAGCAAGGGGACGTCCTTGCGGTACGCCCAGTCGAGTACACGTTCGTTGAAAGCCAGAATGCTGTGGTCTCTGTCAAGCAAAAAGGAGGGATTGACGGTTTGCTTCAAGCCCGGCTTGGTAGGAGATGTATTCATTGAATATGGCAACAAAATATGACACAGATGTCATTCATTGTTGAATTCAATTGTGACAGGCGTGTGTCAACGGCGCCTTTACTCGGGCATGGCGTCATGCAGGCGCCATGAAATACCCTGCATTGAAAGATAGCGAAGCTGTGCTGGCTAAGCCGTGTTCATTGCCCTAGGCGGCTAGCGCTGCAAGTTGAGTTCTGACGCAACGATGCGACAGATTAGCCAAGCTGCGCCTAGAGTGGCCCAGGGGCGACAGCATCTCGCCTCTGAATACGCCAGCTTGAATACATGGTGCCGTCATCACCTGGTGAAGGGAGCTAAAAAACCCCATATCTCCCACAAAAGCAGCCCGACGGCAAAGCTCGCCCGTTATCGGATTGCTGTAGCGCAGGGCCAGTGGCTGCACTTGAATTTGATGATGGACGGCCGCTTCAAATAAATTTGCATGGAACAAACTCACCTCACGGCCTTCACTGCTGGTGCCCTCAGGAAAGCCGGCCACACAATAGCCTTGTCGCAAGGCAAGAGAGACAGATTCCACCATCTTCAAAGTCGATCGGGTGGATTCACGGTCCACAAACACAACGCCACTGGCTTGTGCCATGGCCCCCACCAGGGGCCACTGGCGCACTTCTGACTTGGCAATAAAGATACTGGGCTGGAGAGATTGGATGATCAGAACATCCAGCCATGACACATGGTTGGCCACAAGTATCAAAGGCATTTTGCTCAATTGAACCGTTGAGGAGGCTTCTTCGTAATGAATTTTTAAACCCATCACCTGCAGCGTTTTTTTCGCCCACACCTGAATTTCATTCAGCTGAGTGTCACGGTCTACACGTGGAAAAATAAACCATAAAATCCAAATGGCAGACACCATCTGGCCAACGAGCTGAAGGTATTTGATCAAAACCATGAAACATTCCTGTTCATTACCATTGGGGGGGATCTACCTGACTTTTCAGTGACTATCTTCTAGCGGGCAACCATCAGACATGGGGTGGGCTTTAGCGGCTCAAAAAATGCTTGCGGTATCGAGCGGGCATATCCGAGATGCGCATCAACATCGGTAGATCAGCGGTGTTGAAGTCCGGGTCCCAGGCTGGTGCACCCAAAATTCTGGCGCCCAGACGCAGGTAACCTTTAATCAAGGCAGGTGGCTCCACGTCCAGCGTGGCATCCAGATACTCCACCGGAAGTGGTAAACGTGGAATAACCTGGTATTCAACGGGCGCCAGATGCGTTTGCTTGAGTTGGTGCCAGATACTGGCGGCCACATCGCCAGAGACGATACCGTTGTGCAACATAGGAATGCTGGCACAGCCAATCATGGTGTCCATTTTGTTGCGCACCATGAACTCAGCCAACGCCCCCCACAACGCCATGATGACGCCACCGTGTCGGAATTCTGGGTGCACGCAGCTTCGGCCCAACTCAACCATATGCTCGCGCAAACCTCTAAGGCGTACCAGGTCAAATTCCAAATCACTGTAAGTGCTTCCCACGCGCTGAGCCTGGACCGGCATGAGCAGTCTGTAGGTGCCAACCACTTTTTGAGTGCGTTGATCTCGAACAATCAAGTGTTCGCAATAGTTGTCAAATAAATCCACATCATGATCGGGCACGGTGGTGTTCAGCCGCGCACCCATTTCGGTCGAAAAAACTTCATACCTCAGCGCTTGGGCTTGCCGGACTTCATCAGCATGCCTGGCCCATGAAACAGCCAACCCCCCCTGCACCACTGAAGCGATTGACGTATTACCCTGGCTTTGGATTGCTGGAGAAGGGCGATGAA
>JBIKZP010000298.1:0-3970 GCA_044354655.1 Rhodoferax sp.
CACGTCGACGCAATTCATGATGGTGTGGCAACGGAACAGGCGGTAGGGGTCTTCCAAGTTGTCCAGACGTTCAGCGGTGGCTTCGTCACGGCTGTCTGCGATAAAGCGGTAGGCTTGGAGCAGACCAGCTGGGCCGACAAATTTGTCCGGATTCCACCAAAAAGAGGGGCAACTGGTGGAGCAACTGGCGCACAAGATGCACTCGTACAGGCCGTTGAGCTCGTCGCGCTCCTCTGGGCTTTGCAGACGTTCCTTTTCGGGCGGCACGTTGTCGTTGATGAGGTAGGGCTTGATCGAGTTGTACTGCTTGAAGAACTGGGTCATGTCCACGATCATGTCGCGGATGACGGGCAGGCCAGGCAGGGGTTTCAAGACGATAGTGCCTTTGAGTGACAACATATTGGTCAGGCAAGCCAGACCATTTTTGCCGTTGATGTTCATCGCGTCAGAGCCGCAAACACCTTCTCGGCAAGAGCGGCGAAAGGAGATGGAGGGGTCGATGGCCTTGAGCTTCATCAAGGCGTCGAGCAGCATGCGTTCGCTGCCGTCCAACTCCACTTGAAGGGTCTGCATGTAAGGCTTGGCGTCCTTGTCTGGGTCGTAACGGTAAATTTGGAAAGTGCGTAAGGTCATGATGGGCTCCGGTTCTCAGTAGGCGGGGTCAATGCGATGGGACTGGGCTGCAAATGGTTTAAAAAATCGTTAGAAGGTCCGTACTTTGAGCTCAACCGAGGCGACGGTCAGTGGCTTCATTTGTACTGGCTTGTAGCTCAGACGGTTGCCCTCGCTGTACCACAGGGTGTGCTTGTGCCATTCTTGGTCGTTGCGGCCGTTGGGATGCTCGACGGAGTCGCTGTAGTCGTCCACCGTGTGGGCACCGCGGCTTTCATGGCGTGCAGCAGCCGAGACGATGGTGGCCTGTGCGGCTTCAATCAGGTTTTCGACTTCCAGGGCTTCAATTCGCGCGGTGTTGAAGATTTTGGATTTGTCTTTGAGGTTGATCGAGCCCACGCGTTCGCGCAGGTCTGCCACTTTGGCCACGCCCTCGTCCATGCTGGCCTGGGTGCGGAACACGCCGGCGTGTTGCTGCATGGTGTTGCGGATGTCGTTGGCCACGTCCTGGGCATATTCGCCTTGGGTCGCGTTGTCTAAGCGTGACAGGCGGGTCAGCGTTTTGTCGGCAGCGTCTTTGGGCAGCGGTTTGTGCGCCTTGGACTTGTTGTTGAACTCCACAATGTGGTTGCCGGCGGCGCGGCCAAACACCAGCAAATCGAGCAAGGAGTTGGTGCCCAGGCGGTTAGCGCCATGCACGCTGACGCAAGAGCATTCGCCCACGGCATACAAGCCGTTGACGACCTGGTTGTGCACGCCATTGGCTTGAATCACCACCTGGCCATTGATGTTGGTGGGAATACCGCCCATTTGGTAGTGAATGGTGGGCACCACGGGGATGGGCTCACGCGTGATGTCGACGTTGGCAAAATTTTGGCCAATTTCAAACACCGAGGGCAGGCGTTTCATGATGGTCTCGGCGCCCAGGTGGTCGAGCTTGAGCAGCACGTGGTCTTTGTTGGGTCCGCAGCCACGGCCTTCCTTGATTTCCTGGTCCATGGAGCGCGATACAAAGTCACGCGGGGCCAAATCTTTCAGCGTGGGGGCGTAACGCTCCATGAAGCGTTCACCGTTGCTGTTCAGCAGAATGGCACCTTCGCCGCGGCAACCCTCGGTCAGCAACACGCCAGCACCGTGCACGCCGGTGGGGTGAAACTGCCAGAACTCCATGTCTTCAAGGGGAATGCCTGAGCGGGCTGCGAGCCCCAAGCCATCGCCAGTGTTGATAAAGGCGTTGGTGGAGGCTGCAAAAATGCGGCCTGCGCCACCCGTGGCCAGCAGGGTGGTCTTGGCTTCCAGAATGTGGATATCGCCGGTTTCCATCTCCAGGGCGGTGACGCCTACAACATCGCCTTCTGCGTCACGAATCAGGTCCAGCGCCATCCATTCGACAAAGAAGCTGGTTTTGGCTTTGACGTTTTGCTGGTACAGCGTGTGCAGCATGGCGTGGCCAGTGCGGTCAGCCGCAGCGCAAGCGCGCTCCACGGCCTTTTCACCGTAGTTGGCGGTGTGGCCGCCAAATGGACGTTGGTAAATGGTGCCGTCAGGGTTTCTGTCAAAGGGCATGCCCATGTGTTCCAGGTCGTACACGACTTTAGGGGCTTCACGGCACATGAATTCAATGGCGTCTTGGTCACCCAGCCAGTCCGAACCTTTGACGGTGTCGTAAAAGTGGTAGTGCCAGTTGTCGTCGTTCATATTGCCCAGAGAGGCACCGATACCGCCTTGGGCTGCCACGGTGTGTGAACGTGTGGGGAACACTTTGGAGAGAACGGCCACGTTCAGGCCGGCACGTGCCAGCTGCAGTGAGGCACGCATACCTGAGCCACCCGCGCCAATGATGACGACGTCGAATTTACGTTTGGTTACGGAATAAGTCATGAAATTTAAGCCTGTAATGAAGAGTGCATCAAGAACGCATCAAATACGCATCAATGGGGGAGCGTCACAGACGCCACAGGATTTGGATAGCCCAGCCCGCGCAGCCAACCAGCCACACGATGGAGAAAACCTGGAGTGACAAGCGCAGGCCCACGGGCTTGATGTAGTCCATCCAGATGTCGCGCATACCAATCCATACGTGGTAAATCAAGGCCAAAATGACAGTGAAGGTGATGACCTTCATCCATTGGGCGGAAAACAGCCCGGCCCATTTGTCGTAGCCAATGGGGCCTTTGGTGAGCAAAAGCTGCGCCAGAACAATCAGGGTGAAGAGTGCCATGAGCACTGCAGTGACGCGTTGTGCCAACCAGTCGCGCAGACCGTAGTGAGCGCCGACAACAATTCGTTTTGAGCCGTAATTAACTGCCATTTTTGTGAGTCCTTAGTAAGCGCCGAACAATTTGAGAGCCAGCGTCAGGGTGATCAAACTTCCCAGTGTCAGTGTGAAAATTGCCGAGGATTTGCCGAATTCCTTGCTGACCGCGTGGCGTGCGTCCATCCACAGGTGGCGCATGCCAGCAATCAGGTGGTGTACGTAAGCCCAAATAATGGCCAAGGCGAGCAACTTCCAGATCACGCCGGGTAAGCCGAGCATGCCGAATTCAAAAGCCGATTTGAATTTGATGAAAGATATTTCTGAGGACACCGACACGTCAAACATCCAGATGATGAAGGGCAGCAGCAAAAACATGATGGCACCGCTGATACGGTGCAAGATGGACACCCAACCGGCAGGTGGAAGGCGGTACGAGGGCAGGTCTTTGAAAGCGTGAATGTTGCGAAATTCAGGTCGCTTTTGCCGGGAAGGCGTAACAATCTCAGTCATGGGAGTTCTTTCTTGGATGTAACTGCGTTGTAATTATTGAGGTATGTCAGGGCAAAATTCTATTGCAATGCAGCAAACTGACACGGACATTGCAAAAAAGATAAATTTTGGATTTAGTTAGCGAGACTTTGGTTTTAGGGTTTAGTTCAATTCGTTACGGTAATGGTGAGTGTCGGTCACATACAGACCGCGACGCAACTCCATGGGCGCGTTGTTGTAGGTGTAGGCAATGCGTTCCACGCTCAAAAGCGGCGTGTTGGGCTCAATTTTCAGCAGTTGGCACTGCTCCGCATCAGGCAACAAAGCGCGAATTTTTTCCTCGGCCCTGACCATTCGCACACCAAATTCAATCTCAAACAAGGCATACATGGGCCCACTGTAATTGCTCAAGCGATCAGCCGTCAGCCCTTTGAACGGGCCACCAGGCAGCCAGATATCTTCCAAAATGGTGGGTTTGTCGGCAAAAGACAATACCCGTCGCACTTGCAGCACGGGGTCACCCGTGCGCAGGCCCAGGGCGCGCGCTATCTCAGCCGAGGCGCGCAGCCGTTTGCAATCGATGATATTGCGATGAGCTGGACCTTCGCTGCT
>JBIKZP010000299.1:0-3966 GCA_044354655.1 Rhodoferax sp.
TGCTTGCTCCACTAGGCCGGCCAAGCCACGGCCTTCAAGCTCCACCCGTTCGCCCTGCAAAAAGGCTTTGAGGTCCATGCCTGAGCAAAAATGCTCACCGCTGCCGGTAAGGATGCCAATGGCCAGGGTGGGATCAGCATCAAGCTGGTCCATTGCATGGGCAATGGCTTGAGAAGTTTCCCGGTTGATGGCATTGCGCACCGCCGGGCGGTTGATGGTGATGATCAGCACCGCGCCTTCGCGGTCCACCAGGACCGTGGGGGACGAGCTGCTGTGGGTCATGGCACTGTTCATGGTTGGGCGCCCGACTTTTTCAGGCTGGCTCGCAAGCCCACGCGGTCGCGAATAACGCGCCCGCTCTGCACCTGACCATCCACCACGCGCACCAAGCCGTTGCAATGCAAGACGGCGCCGCGCTGGTGTGGCTCAACTCCGGCCAACCCGCTTACATAGGTTCCGCTCTGGCGCACATGAAAGACGACATCGGGGCCACTGGAATGCAAGACATCAATGTCACGGGTCTCAACTTCAAACACCAGGGGCAAGCCGGTGATGTGCTCGTCGTCACAACGCACACCGGATTGCGCAGGCGGCCAGGATTGGGTCAGCCAGTGCTGTACCACGGCCTGGGCGGCTTCATCAGTACCCCGTGGCGGCATGTCCCAGGGCGCCACGGCAGGGGCCTCCACCGCATCACTCACACCCGATTTCATTTGCCGATGGCGGGTGAAGTAATCTTCTTGAGCAACGCAAGCGGTGAGCTGCTGCCCGTTGCTGTGGTAGATGGCTATGCCCGACCAGCAAGCGGCAAGCCCTTTGGAAGCGCCATGCTCAGAAAACCACGCCGCCGCCCAGTCATCGCCTGCAATGGCCTGGTGCACGGTCATGGCCAGCGATGGAAAGAGTTTCATTTGTTGGGCGACCGCGGGCAACCATTGCTCGTCACGGCCGGCAAACACCACGTCGCCAATTTTCAGCGTGTAGTCTGGCGTGATGAACTCACGCGCTGCGGCGTCGTTGTGGCCGTTGAAATAGTCCACCACCCAACGCCGCATCAGTTGTAGCGGCGTCATGGCTTGGGCTTGGGCTTGGGCTTGTATTGAGGAGGATTGCATCAGCGTCAGTCCTTCAGGTACTGTTTGCGCAACTCACGCTTGAGCAGCTTGCCCGACGCGTTACGCGGCAGGGCTTCAACAATCAGCACTGTGCTGGGGCACTTGTAATGCGCCAGACGGTCTCGCGTGAAGGCGATCAGTTCGGCGGCATCGGCTAGATGACCTGGGCGCAGCACCACCACCGCCATAGGAGACTCGCCCCAGCGTTCATGCGGTACGCCAATCACCCCAACCTCCTGCACGGCAGGGTGGGCGTTCATGGCATTCTCTACTTCAGCGGGGTAGATGTTTTCGCCACCCGAGATGATCATGTCCTTGAAGCGGTCAAACATGAACACATAACCCTGCGCATCCTGGTAGGCGGCGTCGCCCGTGCGCAGCCAACCGCCGGGCATGATGGCTTCGCGCGTGGCGTCTGGCTTATTCCAGTAGCCCTTCATCACCATACCGGATTTGATCCATATCTCACCGACCTCACCCGTTTCTACATCGGTCAGCGTGCTGGGGTTGATGATTCGCAGTTGCACCCAGGGGTAAGCGCGCCCGCATGATCGCAGCAAGCCAGAGCGCGGGCCATCAAGTTCATGGTCCTTGGGTGGCAATTCCAACACGGTGCCAGCAGTCTCGGTCATGCCGTAGGCCTGCATGAAATTGCAGTGCAGCACATCCAGCGCACGGCGCAACAGCACATCACCGATGGGCGACGCGCCATACATCAGCAACTGCAGGCTGGAAAAATCAGCGGTTTCAATGCCAGGCGTCTGCAGCAAGGACTGCACCACCGCTGGCACGAAGAAGGTGTGGGTCACGCGGTAACGTGCAATCAGCTCAATCGCCACTGCTGGATTAACTTCGCGCATGAGCACGGTATGCCCGCCGGCCAACATGGTGCTGGAGCCGTAGCCGCTGCCCCCAATATGAAACATCGGCATGGCCACCAGATTAACGCTGTCTGGCCCCATGCCCCAAGCTTGCGCCAAGCGACGGGTGAACGACATGTTCTCGTTAGTCAGCATCACACCCTTGGGCTGGCCCGTGGTACCCGAGGTGTAGAGCAAAAGTGCTACTTCGTCAGGAGAACCGACATGGCCGGGGTCCATCGATGAGGACGCACGCCACGCGTCGTACGCGGCACCCAACACCACCACGCGACTCAGGCTGGCCTGGGCGCGTGTGGCTGGGGTCAACAAATGCAGCTCTTCAGGGCCGACGATCAGCACCATGGGGGCCGCGTCATGGACGATGGTCTCGATCTCTATAGGCGCCAAGCGCCAGTTCAAGCCCACCAAGATGGCGCCCACCTTGTTGCAGGCGTACAGCAGCTCATAAAACTCGGCGCAGTTTTTGGTCAGCACGGCTACCCGGTCACCGGCCTTCACGCCCTCATCACGCAGGGCTTGTGCCGAGCGCGAACTCAGAGCATGCAGGTCGGCAAAGGTCCAGGTGACACCTTCATAACTGAGCGCCGGTGCGCTCGGTCTTTGGGCGGCGTGCTCACGCAGGATCTGGGCAAAAGTACTCATGGCGATCTCAATGACGATCAATAGCTTTTGGGCAACCCCAGGCTGTGCTGGGCAATGAAGTTCAAAATCATTTCACGGCTCACCGGGGCCGTCTTGTGCAGACGGGCAATAAACCACAGGTCTGCCAGCCCATATTCCAACGCCATGCCGTTGCCGCCATGGGTTTGAATGGCTTGGTCCAGGGCTTCCAGTGATGCATCAGCTGCCGCAAACTTGGCCATATTGGCGGCTTCACCGGCATCGTGTGAACCGGCGTCGAACAACTGTGCGGCACGGGCAGTCATCAGGCGCGCCTGCTGTACGGCGACGTAGGCCTTGGCCAATGGGTGCGCAATGCCCTGATGTGCGCCTATCGGGGTCTTCCAAACCGTCCGGTCAATGGCGTACTGGGCCCCTTTTTCAATGGCAAAGCGGGCGATTCCGTTGTTAATGGCCGCAGCGCATACACGCTCTGGGTTCAGGCCGGCAAACAGGTGGCGCAGGCCCTGCCCTTCCTCACCCACCAGGGCTTCTGCACCCAAGGCGACGTTGTCAAAATAGAGCATGAACTGCGTCTCAGGCACTTGCAGGGCCGTTTCAATGGGGGTCATTGAAATTCCAGGGGCGTTGGCCTTGACAATGAACAGCGACAAATGGGCACGCCCGGCTTCATCTAGTTCTTCACCACGCGCCACGACCATGATGCTGTCCGATTCGTCCACCGCCGAGGTCCAGTACTTGGTGCCGCTTAGCTTCCAGCCAGTACCGTCCCGTTTGGCCAAGGTGCTGACCTTGTGGGTGTTGGTGCCTGCGTTGGGTTCAGTAATGGCAAAGGCCAGTCGCATGGAGCCATCGGCCAGACCCGGAAGCCACAGATTTTTCAAAGCCTCACTGCCATGCTGCTCAATGATGGGCGCACAAATAGAGCCGATGACCAGCGACAGCATGGGGCAACCCTGGGCGGCGGACTCTTCCACCACCACGTTGTAATCAGCCAGACCACTGCCATTGCCCGCGCCACCGCCGTACTGCTCGGAAATGTGTACGCCCAGGTAACCGGCCTTGGCCATGGCATCCCAGAGTTCAACCGGCTTGGCCTTTTGGCGCACCACGTCTTGAAAGTACCGACGGCCAAAACTGCCCACCAGCTTGCCCACGCTTTCGCGTAACAGCGGGTGGTGGTCAGCGGTGTCGACCAGCGAGGAATTAAAAATTTTATTCATGGTTGCAAAGTGATTAGGTCGCGCTTAAGGCGTAGCTGTTGAAGTCCAATTGAAAAAGCCCTTGCCAGTCTTGCGGCCTAGATCGCCGCGCGCCACCATCTCTTCGAGCAAGCGCGGCGGCGCGTA
>JBIKZP010000023.1:0-12324 GCA_044354655.1 Rhodoferax sp.
CCATCTTGTACCAACGCATGGCCTCCGGGTAATTGCTCGGTACCCCCTTGCCGTTGCCATACATAAAGCCAATCTTGCACTGCGCGTTGGCGTCCACCTGGGCGGCGGCCAGTCGGTACCAGCGCATGGCCTCGGCATTGTCTTCGATGACCCCATCACCGTGCTCGAACATCACACCCAGGTTGAGTTGCGCGCTCGCGTTGCCTTGGGCGGCGGCCAGTCGGTACCAGCGCATGGCTTCGGCGTAATCGCGCTTGACGCCCAGGCCATTTTCATAGATGCGCGCCAGGCAGCACTGCGATGCCGAGTGACCCAGCGCGGCCGCCAGTTTGTACCAGCTCGCCGCTGCTTGGTAATCCTGCTCGACGCCATGGTAGCTTTCGTACATGGTGCCCAGGTGGTACTTGGCGTCGGCATGGTTTTGCGCTGCCGCCAGTTTGTAAAAACGCATCGCCTCAGAAAAGTCCTGCTTGGTGCCGCGGCCGTTTTCAAACAGCACACCCAAAGCGCATTGCGCCGGTGCGAGCCCCTGGGCTGCGGCCAACTGGTACCAGTGCAGCGCCTGCGCAAAGTCTTCATCCTCGCCCAGCCCTTTTTCAAACAGTACGCCCAGGCTGTACTGCGCGGGCGCGCTGCCCTGGTCCGCCGCCTGTTTGTAGCAGCGCTTCGCCTCAGGGTAGCTTTGCGCCAGGCCTTGGCCTTTCTCAAACATCTGACCCAGATTGAACTGCGCAATAGCCTCTCCCAGGGCTGCGGCCGCGCGGCCTTTGGCCACTTCAGCTTCAATGGCTGCAGTAATTTCCTTTTGTTGATGGAGAAGTTCTTCCAATCGGCTCATCATTGGCTCTTTCAAGGGTTTGGCGCCAGGGTTGGGCACTATGGAGCGCGATTATCATTAATTTGAAAAAAATAATGTGGAAACCCCGAATCATTTCTTCATAGTTGTCTTTTTGAACTTGTCAATTCATAAGCTGGACCGAAGCCAGCGCGGGAATTTGAAGTTCGAGTGTCACTAAGGCTACGGGCTCAGGGTACACCATGAGAGGCACCGTCACCTTATGCGCTTACCATGCGAGCAGTGGCCAGTCGGGCCGAATTTTTGCACCTAGGAGACACCATGTCACACCCCCAATTGATGCTTGATTACATTTACAACCATGAAGCCACCCAGCCCGAAGCGGTCTACCTGACGCAACCTATTGGTGGCGGCCAAGTGGTGGACTACACCTGGGCGCAGACGCTAGACCAGGCGCGGCGCATGGCGGCGCATTTGCAAAGCCTGGGCCTGGAGCCTGGTGCGCGCATTGCCATCTTGTCCAAAAACAGCGCCCACTTCATCATGGCTGAGCTGGCGATCTGGATCGCTGGCGGCACCACGGTGGCCATTTTCCCGACTGAAACGGCTGAAACCATTCGCTACGTGCTGGAGCACAGCGGCGCGAGTCTGCTGTTTGTGGGCAAACTCGACATCTGGGAGCAGCAGACACCGGGCGTGCCGGCGGGCCTGCCCTGTATTGCGCTGCCACTGTCGCCCCCCAATGCCTTTGAGACCTGGGACGCCATCATTGCGCGCACCCCGCCTTTGACGGGTCGCCCAGCCCGGGCTGGTACCGACCTGGCCATGTTGATTTACACCTCCGGCTCGACCGGCCAGCCCAAGGGCGTGATGCACAGCTTTGAGCGCATTACCGCGGCCAGCCTGGGCATCGTGAAAGAGATAAAAAGCCGTGTTGGGTCCGAGGCGCACAACCGCGTGCTGTCTTACCTGCCGCTGGCCCATGTGTTTGAACGCGCTTGGGTGGAGTGCGGCTCGCTGGTGGATGGCAACACCCACCTGTACTTTGCCGAGTCGCTGGACACCTTTTTGCATGACCTGAACCGGGCCCGCCCCACCACCTTCATCTCGGTGCCTCGGCTGTGGCTCAAGTTTCAGCAAGGCGTGTTCAGCAAAATGCCGCCGAAAAAGCTCGACCGACTGCTTAGCATCCCGATCCTGGGCCGTTTCGTGGCGCGCAAGGTGCTGAAGGGCCTGGGGCTAGACCAGGCACTGCTGGCCGGCAGCGGCTCGGCACCGATTCCGGCTGAGCTGATTACCTGGTACCGCCGGCTCGGGCTGAACCTGTCTGAGGGCTACGCAATGACCGAGGACTTTGCCTATTCGCACAACTCCACCGATGCCATCAACGCCCCAGGCTACGTGGGCGTGCCCATGCCAGGCGTGCAGGTGCGCCTGAGCGAGGAGGGCGAGGTGCTCATCAAGTCACCCGGCCAGATGGTGGGCTACTACAAGCGGCCCGACCTGGACGCCGAAAGCTTCACCGCCGATGGCTTCTTTCACACCGGCGACCGCGGTGAGATTCGCGCCGACGGCCTGCTCAAGCTAACTGGCCGCGTCAAGGAATTGTTCAAGACCTCCAAGGGCAAATACGTCGCGCCGGCACCCATCGAGAACCGGCTCAACGCCCACCCGATGATCGAGTTGTCGCTGGTCTCGGGCGTTGGCCAAAGTGCAGCTTACGCCATGGTGGTGCTGTCTGAAAACCTGCGCCCGCAAATGGGTGACGCCGCCGTGCGGGCCAAGGTGCAGCAGGCACTCGCTGAGTTGCTGCGCGAGGTCAACAGCGCCGTGGCCGACTATGAACAACTGCGCATGATTGTGGTGGCGCAGGAGCCTTGGAGCATCGAAAACGGCATGCTCACCCCGACCATGAAAATCCGGCGCAGCCGAATCGAGGCCGAGTTTGACGCCAAGCTGGCCCACTGGTACAGCAGCCAAGGCCCGGTGCACTGGGTTTGAATCAGGGTTATCCCTTTGTTGCGTCAATTCTGCTTAGTTGCTTCTTGAAGTTGCGGCATACCTGAGTTAGCATAAATCAAGTCGTATATACAACCTTGAAAAGGAACACTTCTATGAAAAAACTTTTTACCTCGTTAATGGCGCTGACAACAGCTGCCTTGATGGTGCTGCCTATGCAAGCCGCGGCGCAGACCAAATCGCGTCTTGCCCAAATTTTGGAGCGTGGCACCCTGCGCGTGGGTACCACAGGTGATTTCAACCCGATGTCTGTCAAAGATACGGCGACCAACACCTACACCGGCTTTGATATCGAGGCCATGAACCAACTGGCTGCAGATATGGGTGTGAAGATCGAATACGTGCCGGCCGAATGGGCCACGTTGGTCAACGGCATTGTGTCTGACCGCTTTGACATCTTCTCCGGCGCATCCTTAAGCATGGCGCGCGCCAAGACGGTGGCGTTTTCCAATCCCTACCTTTTTGCCGGCACGGTGCCTATGGTGAGCAAGAAGACGGGGGCGAAGTTGACCACCTGGGACAGTATCAACAACGCCAACGTCACAGTCGCTGTGCTGATGGGCACGGTATTTGAGCAGCAAGCGCGTGCGCATTTCCCCAAAGCCAAGATCCGTGCGGTTGAGAAGCCCGCCACCGGTTACCAGGAAGTGTTGGCCGGTCGAGCCCAGGTCACCGTCACCAGCAATGTGGAGGCGGCCACCCTGATGAAAACTTACCCTGAGCTGGTAACGGTCGGCTCAACCGCCGACATGCGCAACAAGCGGCCATTTGCTTACCCGATGCCACAGGGTGATGAGGTTTGGCATACTTTTGTGAACAACTGGATTTCTCTCAAGGAAGCTGAAGGCTTCTTCACCGGGCTTGAGACCAAATGGCTCTCAGCCAAAAAATAAGTACTTGTTTGACGTTCCTGGCGCTCGGCTTGTTGGCCGGGTGCTCGGGTTCGTCCGGTGGGGGTGACAGCTACAACTGGGGCTGGTACATATTCAACCCCATGCAGGCCAAGGGTGTCTCCAATCTTCAATTCCTCATAGGCGGTATTTGGGCCACTTTGTTGGTTTCACTGTGCGCTATTTGCATTTCAGTGATGCTGGGCGCTCTTGTGGCGCTGGCGGGTTTGTCACGGCGCAAGTCCCTCAACCGGGTCAACCGGGTGTATGTGGAGCTGTTTCGATCGGTTCCCTTGCTGGTCTTGCTACTGTGGGTGTTTTATGGGTTACCGGTCATCATCGGCCTGCAACTGAGCGTGTTCGCCACTGGCGTGCTGTCTCTGGCGCTGAGTGACTCGGCCTTTGAAGCCGAGGTATTTCGAGCCGGCATCCAGTCCGTGCCCAAAGGGCAAATCGAAGCGGCTAAGTCCCTGGGCCTGACATGGAGCCAACAGATGCGGCTGGTGGTCATGCCCCAGGCGATCAAAGTCATCTTGCCAGCACTGGGCAACCAGTTTGTTTATGTACTGAAGATGTCCTCTTTGGTGTCCGTGATTGGTCTGCAAGAGCTGACCCGGCGCGCCAATGAACTCAATGTCAGCGAGTACCGCCCGCTCGAGATTTACACCCTCTTGGTGGCAGAGTATTTGCTGCTGATACTCGTGGTTTCTTATCTGGTTCGTCGCCTGGAACGTAGGCTGGCCAACAATTAAGCGATGTTGCTCCACCATTCGACCTGGCCCGAAATTGAAACCTACCTGAAGCGTTCCAGGGGCGTGGTTATTCCCACTGGATCCACAGAGCAGCACGGGCCTACCGGCTTGATTGGCACAGACAGCATCACGGCAGAGACCATTGCACTGGCCATGTCTGAGCGGTGTGGCGCTTTAGTCGGACCCACGCTGACTTTGAGCCAGGCGCAGTTCAATCTGGCATTTCCCGGCACAGTTTCCTTGCGTCCGACGACGTTGATACAGGTCATCATCGACTATGTTCAGTCCCTGTCGCGCCATGGTTTTGAGCACTTTTACTTTCTCAACGGCCATGGCGGCAACATTGCCCCAGCCCATTGCGCTTTTCAAGAGTTGTATGCCGACCAAAGCCTGGGCAAGCATGCGGGTACGCCTATTCAATGCCGACTGCGCAGCTGGTGGGATTTTTCAGAAGTCAATGCGCTCCGGCAAGGTCTGTATGGCGCGGCTGAGGGAATGCACGCGACCCCTTCTGAGTTGGCGATAACCCGGTATCGCCTGCCAGAAGTCAGTTGCCCCGACAACTTGCCGGCTCCCTCAACGCTGAGCGCCGACTTCATCAAGCGCCATGGGGGGGACAACCATGACCATGCATCCGCACACCGGGCTCAATTTCCAGACGGCCGGGTCGGCTCACACTCTGGACTGGGCCTTGCGGAGCATGGCGCCGCACTGGTAAGTGCTGCTGCCGAGGCCGCCGCACGCGACTACTTGTCTTTTGTTGCCGGGGGGCAGTCATGATTTTCCATGCCTCTGCACTCTCAAGCTATAGCGCCAAGGTACGTCTGGTGCTGTGTGTGAAAGGTTTGGACTTCGAGGAGCGCACACCCGTCAACGGCTATCGTTCTCCAGAGTACCGCGCGCTGGTACCCATGGGCACACTGCCTGCCATCCAGGACGGCGACTGGGTTTTGTCGGAGTCGGAAGCAATCAATGAATACCTTGAAGAACGCTATCCGACACCCCCAATGTTGCCCCATGATTTACGTTTGCGGGCACAGGCTCGTTTTTTGTGTCGCTTCCATGACCTGTACCTAGAGCCTAGGGTGCGGGCTTTGTTTGGCCAGGTCAGGCCTGCGCAGCGAAATTTGCAAACGGTGTTGAGCCTGCGTGAGGACATCGAATCACGGTTAAGGCAACTTGCCAGCTGGGTACAACCCCAACCGTTCTTGCTCATGCCAACAATCAGCCTAGCCGACTGCGGGCCCCTGGTGACCCTACCCCTGGCCACGATGGTGCTAACTGCCTGCGGGCAGAGCCTGACGCTGCCGCCAGTGCTCGAGACTTGGCTTCACAACGCGTCGGGCCATCCTGACGTCGACCGTGCGTTGGCGCCATGGCGTTCAGCCACGCAGGACTGGCTTAGCTCATAAGGAGACACGGTGAACGATTTATCCAGGCGCAGTCCTTTGGCCGATTCGGCTTGGCGTTACCTTGACAAGATTCCGCTCGAAGAGCTTTCGCGTGAAGACTGGGTATTGCTGGAAGGACAGCGAGCCGCCTACCTGGCTCGCTACCAGGCCGAGCAGGCGCTTCGCTTGTTAAGTGCAGGTGAGCACGATCCGTGTTTCGGCTACCAGGTCAACAACTACCGGCACTGTTTGCAGTCGGCCACGATGGTGTTGCGTGATGGTTTGTCGGAGGAGGACGTGGTGGTCGCCCTGTTGCACGATGTTGGTTTTATCGCTTGTCCGATGCTGCATGGCGATTTTGCGGCCAGCCTGCTTGGGGCTTATGTGTCGGAGCGCAACCACTGGATGCTGCGCCATCACGCCACGTTTCAAAACCTGCACTCTCCCCATATGCCGGGCGTCAATCAGCACGAGCGCGAGCGCTGGCGTGGCCACCCCCACTTTGACTGGACTGCCGAGTTTGTCGCGCGGTATGACCAGGCAGCCGCAGATCCGAACTACCCCTGCGAGCCGCTCCAGACCTTTGTGCCCATGGTCGAGCGTATTTTTTCTCGCAAACCCGTGGATCGTCGATCCATCTCCAGTGAAATCACCTGATTAATAGGGCGTCAAAGTCAGCAGGATGCGTCCATCTTCCAGCTGGCTGCCAATCTCGTGGTCACCCAAAAACGGGCCGTTCTCCAGGTTGATCTGGTCATCAATGCCGTTGCCAACGGGCAAATCTGCGGCATCGGGCTGCGCAGTTGGCTAACCATTTCAGACGTTTCATGCCATTCCCTTTCAAGTCTTCTCACCCCATGCAAGAAGCTAATCAAAGGCAACCCACAGCTTGTGCCACTGGCGGTTAGCCGGCTGCAAAGACCGTCAACGGAGCCACAGACGGTCTGAATTCGTGAAATTGTTGGTGGAATTTAAGCGGATAGCTGAGCGCCGGGGTGCAGTTGGGCAAACGTCGTTTGCCAACTGTCAAGTATTCCGACTCGGGATGCCAGCAGCCTGCGCGGCAGCAGCGCGCAGCTTGTCTTTTTTGCTGGGCCGCTTGCCTTTGATGCCACCGTTTTCTTGCGACACCGTCACCCCCTTCACCAAAGGCAGGGCGACCTCTTGGGGTTCAAAGCCAGCCACCTGTTCGCGCAACACGGTGATGCGCTGGCGTTTTTCTATCAGGGCGAAATGGGCCTGCGTGTCGGCGCTGACAAAGCTCACGGCCAGGCCGCTTTCACCGGCGCGGCCGGTGCGGCCAATGCGGTGGGTGTAGTCCACCGCCGAGCGCGGCAGGTCGTAATTAACGACCACGGGCAGTTGCGCAATGTCGAGCCCGCGAGCTGCTACATCGGTGGCTACCACCACGGCCAGACGTGAGGCTTTGAAGTCGGCCAGCACCTGGCTGCGTTTGCCTTGGCTCAATTGGCCGTGAAAGGGCTCGGCGTCAATGCCGGCTTTACGCAATTTGTCGGCCACGATCTCAGTGGCAAATTTGGTGGCCACAAACACCAGCACCCGGCTCCAGGCGTTTTGCTGAATCAAATGGCGCAGTAACTGCGTGCGTCGTGCCGGGTCTACCTCAATGGCGCGTTGGCTGATGTCCAGCGCGGTGGCGGGCTCGGGTAGAACCTCCACGCGTACCGGCTCATGCAGCAGGCTGTTGGCCAAGGCTTGCACCGCCGGCGGGAAGGTGGCTGAGAAAAACAGGTGTTGTCGCTTTGCGGGCAGCAGGGCGAGCAGGCGCCCGAGTTCTTCTGCAAAGCCCAGGTCAAACAGCCGGTCGGCTTCGTCAAGCACCAGCAGTTTGACGCTGGCCAGGTTGAGGGCGTTGTGGTCTATCAGGTCCAGCAGGCGCCCGGGTGTGGCAACCACAATGTCGGTACCCCTGCGCAGGCCCATCATTTGCGGGTTGATGGACACGCCGCCAAAGAAGACGCTGACCTTGACGCCAGGGCTTTGTTGCTCGGCCAGTTCACGCAAGGTGTCACCAATTTGGGCGGCCAGTTCACGCGTGGGTACCAGAACAAGGGCGCGCGGCTGGGGTTTGCCGGCCTGGGCGGGGGCATTTTCATGGTGCGGCTCAAGTCCCTGCAAAAGGGGCAGGGCGAAAGCAATGGTTTTGCCTGAGCCGGTTTGGGCGGTGCCCAGCACGTCACGCCCTTGCAAGGCTGCCGGTATGGCCGCGCTTTGAATGGGGGTGGGCGTTGTGTAGCCGTGGGCGCTGACGGCACGTAACAAAGACGCAGAAAGTCCTAGGGAGGCGAAAGTGGCAGAGGGCATGGGCAGTGGTTTGGAGAGAAGGTGGAGCCGCTGGCCCGAGCCGTGCAGTTTAAGCGTTCTGGCGCTCAGGGCAACACGCCGCATAATCGAGCGCTCGCGCCTTGCCCAGATTCAGGGGTTTGGGCGCCAACTATTGAAGGCACAAGTGAAAAAAACGTTCAAATTAAACATCGAAGGCAAGCACCCGGAGCGTCTGCTGGAAGCGACCAAACACGAAATTCGTAAATACGTGAAGCGTCAACGCCGCGTGCCTCTACCCGAGGGTGTTGATTTCTGGGACTTTGATTGCAAGTTTGGATTGAACGCCGAGAGCGCCGTTGTGGTTCACTTCGCCACCATCACCGCGCTGATAGATGCCGCCGTCAAAGACGGAGCCGACGCGTTTTACCTGGAAATGTTGGCCAAACCAGGCCAACGCCAAACTCGGCCTGCCAGTGCTGGGACTGAGACTGAGCAGGCTTAAGCACGACTCAACCGCCTGGTTGCGCCACCGCTGTGCTTGGTAAATCCAAGGCCTCAAACACCAGCAAAGCTGCCCAGGCATCGTTGCCCGAATAGATGACCTGGCTGGGCGTGAGCTGTCGGTTGGCCCAATTGGAGGTGGTGGCTTTTCTCGATTTGATAAAACGCCGCTTGAACATCACGGCCACCGCGCCACGTATGCCGATCTCTTTGATATAGCCCTGGCTCCTGAACACATGGTTCAGGTCAAGCACATTGCGGGGCTCAATGTTCAGGGTGCGGCGTATCTGTTGATGGTCGCCCGCCAAGCCAAAGCCCACTTTAATAATGTGGGCGGCTTGCAGCAGGGTGCGCACGACCTCGCGGCTGCCATCGTCATGCAACTGAAACACATAGGCCGTTTGTCGTGTGGAAAACTGCACCACGTGCGGTCCGCTGGAGACTTCGTCTCGAACAAAGGTGGGTTTGGACTCGGTGTCGAAGCCCAGCACGGCGCATAGGTGCAAACGTTGCAGTGCCTCTTCAGCTTGCGCCCGGTTGGCCACCACCACAATATTCTCCAACCCCAGTTGGTCCAAGGGCGCCAATTCGGCGATATCGTCTTTGCTGGGGGTAAATAGTTGGGGCATGGGGCAGCTCAGGCGGGTAAAGGAGGGACCTGTAAAGCAGAAGAAGGAGTTTCAGTGAACCGTTGAGCCATAGAGCTCGGGAAAGGTTGCTACACAAGCTGTGGGGGCAATGGGGCCCACCAGCTTGATTAGCGGCTCACTGTTTCAAGCGCAGGTGCGTTGGGCGCTGCGGTTAGGGCGGGCAGGGCGGGCATTGTGTTGCCCGCATTGGGCACGCGGCGTGCACCGTCAAACCGGCTTTTCCAGTAGGCGATACCCATGTCTTCCACCCGCACTTCGCTGCCGGGTTTGGGGGAATGGATGAATTTGCCGTCGCCCACATAAATGCCTACATGGCTGAAGGCGCGGCGCATGGTGTTGAAAAACACCAGATCGCCGGGTTGCAGGTCGGCACGGTCAATTTTTTGGGTGGCGGCTGCTTGTTGTGCCGCGCTGCGGGGCAGAATCAAACCAATCGTTTCTTGGTACATGGCGCGCACAAAGCCGCTGCAATCAAAACCGGTTTCTACCGTGGTGCCACCGCGCAGGTAAGGCACGCCCAGAAAGCCCATGGCCGTAAAGACCAGCTCAGAGGCTTTGGTTCCTACGGTTTGGCGGACCTGGTCAATTTTGGCCAGCAGACCTTTGTCAATCAGAAAGCGCTCCATGTCTTCGTTGTTGAGCTGCGGGGCCGCCTGCACATTGACAGACAGCAAGAGAGCAACAAGGAAAAAGTGGATTCGCATTGGGGGTAGCATACTAGCCTTGAGGGTCTCCTGTCAAGTTGTAATTAACTTGAGGTTACTTCAGTAACTTATTGATTTATATAATTTTTAAGGTGTTTTATGTTCAAAGCTTTGTTATTGGAAAACACCGAAGGATTCAGCGCCTCGGTCAAGCAACTGGATGAATCGCTTTTGCCTGCGGGCGATGTGCACGTGGCGGTGGCGTACTCCACCCTGAACTACAAGGATGGCTTGGCCATCACCAACAAGAGCCCGGTTGTGCGCCATTGGCCCATGGTGGCGGGCATTGACGGCGCGGGCGTGGTGACCCAATCCAGCCATCCGGCCTGGCAAGTCGGCGATGCTGTTATTCACAACGGCTGGGGCGTAGGCGAGACGCATTGGGGCTGCCTGGCTGAGAAAGCGCACCTCAAAGGCGACTGGCTGGTGAAATTACCTGCAGGTATGACTGCACGCCAGGCTATGGCGATTGGTACAGCGGGCTACACCGCCATGTTGTGTGTCATGGCCTTGGAAGACCATGGCGTAACGCCTTCCATGGGCGAAATACTGGTGACCGGCGCCACCGGAGGGGTGGGCAGCGTGGCCATTGCTTTGTTGGGCAAACTCGGCTTCCAAGTGGTGGCGGCCACCGGCAAACCTGAAGAAGAGGACTACCTCAAGCGTCTTGGCGCCGCCAGCTTGGTTGACCGGGCCACTTTAAGCGCCGCTGGTAAACCTTTCCAGAAAGAGCGTTGGGCGGGCGTGGTGGACGCCGTGGGCTCGCACACGCTGGCCAACGCGTTGGCGCAAACCAAATACGGTGGCGTGGTGGCGGCCTGCGGGCTGGCGCAGGGCATGGACCTGCCCACCACCGTCATGCCTTTCATCTTGCGCGGCGTGACCCTGGCCGGTATTGATTCGGTCATGGCACCCCTGGCCAAACGCCAGCGCGCCTGGGACCGCCTGGCCCGTGACTTGGACCCGGCATTGCTGGAGAGCATGGTGGAAGAAATACCGCTGGAAGGCGCCGTTGCCAAGGCACACGAATTGATGGCTGGTCGCGTGCGTGGCCGCCTGGTGGTCAAGACCGGCGCCTGACCTAGGTGCCATTACCTAAGCGGCTTTGCCCTTGGCCGCTTGGTGAATTGCCGCGCGCACCCGGGGGTAGGTGCCGCAGCGGCACAGGTTGTTGGCCATGGCGCTGTCAATGTCCTGGTCGCTGGGCTGGGGGGTTTGTGTGAGCAAGGCGCACGCGCTCATCAACTGGCCGCTTTGGCAATAGCCGCACTGCACCACGTCGAGTTCGGTCCAGGCCTGGCGCAATGCCTCGGCCTGTGGTCCCTGCAAACCTTCTATGGTGGTGACCTCCTGGTCGCCCACGGCAGACAGCGGGGTGACGCAAGAGCGCACCGGTGAACCGTTGAGGTGCACCGTACAGGCGCCACACAAGGAGGTGCCGCAGCCATATTTGGTCCCGGTGAGTTGAAGTTCGGCGCGCAACACCCACAGCAGCGGGGTGTCTGGCGTAGATTCCACATGTTTGGGTTTTCCGTTGAGTTTGATAGCGGTCATGTCAGGGCTTTCCAGGACAGTTTCAGAACGTTGAGGTTCATGACAATTTCAGAGGCAGGGCGCGCAGTCGCTCACCCGTCAGGGTAAACAAGGCGTTGGCAACGGCCGGGGCAATCGGCGGTGTGCCGGGTTCGCCCACGCCTTCCGGGGCCGCGTTGCTGGCGATGATGTCGGTTTCCACCACCGGGCAGTCCGTGATGCGCAGCATCGGGTAGTTGTGAAAATTGCTTTGTTGCACCTGGCCGTCAACCAGCGTGATCTCGCCGTACAGGGCTGCGGACAAGCCAAACACAATGGCGCTTTCCATTTGCTGCCTGATCATGTTGGGGTTGATGGGGGTGCCGCAGTCCACCACGCACCAAACCTTGTGCACCCTGATTTGCTTGTCGGCAGACACCGACACTTCCGCCACCTGGGCCACCACGCTGCCAAAGGACTGGTGTAAAGCCACGCCCAAGGCACGCGGGCTGCCGTCTGGACCAGCAGCACGCGGCTGGCCCCAGGCCGACATGTCGGCCACACGCTGCAAGACTTTCAAATGGCGCGGGTGTTTGCCCAGCAAGCCGGTGCGCAAGGCCACCGGGTCTTTTTTGGCGGCAAAAGCCACTTCATCGAGAAAGCTCTCCTTGAAGAACGCCTGGTGAGAGTGCCCTACCGAGCGCCAAAAGCCCACCGGGACAGGCGCCTCCACAATGACATGGCCAATTCGTGCGGCTGGCCACTCGTAAGGCTGATCAAAAGCACCTTCCGAGGTGGTTTTGTCGGGCCCTGATGCGGGCAA
>JBIKZP010000024.1:0-12248 GCA_044354655.1 Rhodoferax sp.
CCGGCGCGCTGACTTATTTGAGCGAGAAGACCCTCGCCCCGGGCACCTTGGTGCGCGTGCCCTGGGGCAAGCGTGAAGTGCTGGGGGTGGTGTGGGACGACGTGGCCGATGCCAGCCTGGACCCCAGCAAACTGCGCCCGATTGCGGGCACGCTGGACGGCATTAACCCCTTGAGCGCAGCCTGGCGCCAGCTGGTGGGCTTTGCAGCGCACTACTACCAGCGCTCTGCCGGCGAGGTCGCACTGGCCGCCCTGCCGCCGCAACTGCGCGACCTGGACACCCTGCAACTCGGGCGACGCCTGAAACGCCACGCCAAATCAGCCGGCCATGCCGCAGACCCCATTGCTGAAGCAAGCAGTGACGAGAACGCCAGACTTGCCCTCGCCCTGACCAGCGAGCAGTTGGCGGCCTTGGCCACTTTTGAGCAGGAACCAGGGCCGTTCCTGCTGTTTGGCGCCACTGGCAGCGGCAAGACCGAGGTCTACCTGCACGCCGCGCAACAACTGCTGGCGCGCCACCCTGCGGCCCAGGTCATGGTGATGGTGCCCGAGATCAACCTCACGCCCCAGCTGGAAGCACGCTTCATGGCGCGCTTTGGCCCCTTGTATGGCGAACAGGCGGTGGTGTCCATGCACAGCGGCATGACGCCGGCGCAACGTTTGAAGAGCTGGCTGGCCGCCCACAGCGGCGCTGCGCGCGTGGTGCTGGGCACCCGCATGGCGGTGTTCGCGTCCATGCCGGGCTTGCAACTCATCATCGTGGACGAAGAACACGACCCGAGCTACAAACAGCAAGAAGGCGCCCGCTATTCGGCGCGTGATCTGGCCGTGTACCGCGGCCGCCTGGAGGGCGCCAAGGTGATGCTGGGCTCCGCCACACCCTCGCTGGAAAGCTGGCACCACAGCCGCCCCGCCGACCAAGGCGGCCGCTATGTGCGGCTGAACATGCCCAACCGCGTGGGCGCCAGCACCGTGCCCGACGCCAAGTCCGGCTTGCTGGGTGGCCTGCCCTGGGTGCGCCGGGTGGACATGAACCACCAGCCTAAAAAATGCGTGTTTTCACCACCGCTGCTGCAGGCGATTGAAGAGCGCATTGCCAAGGGCGAGCAATGCATGATTTTTCTGAACCGGCGCGGCTATTCGCCCGTGCTGCATTGCACCGACTGCGACTGGAAAAGCCAGTGCGCGCATTGCAGCGCCTACCGCGTCTTTCACAAGATTGACCGCACCTTGCGCTGCCACCACTGCGGCTTTACCGAACGGGTGCCGCGCGCCTGTCCCAGCTGCGGCAATGTTGATATTGCACCGCTGGGCCGGGGCACGGAACAACTGGAGGAGCACCTCGCCGAACTGCTGGCAGCGGTGCGCCGCCCCCACTCGGTATCAGCACAGTGGCCAGAGGGTGAGCCGGTGCGCATTGCCCGCATTGACGCCGACACCACACGCCTCAAAGGCGAGTTGGAGTCGCAACTGGCGCGCGTGCACGCCGGCGAGGTGGATGTGCTGGTCGGCACGCAGATGATTGCCAAGGGCCACGACTTCAGGCGCATCACACTGGTAGCAGCCATCAACGCCGACAGCGCCCTGTTTTCCAGCGACTTTCGCGCCCCCGAGCGCTTGTTCAGCCTGTTGATGCAAGCAGCAGGTCGGGCTGGGCGCGAGGCCGGCATCAGCGCCCAAAGCGAGATGTGGGTGCAAACCATGCACCCCAGTCACCCCTTGTTTGAGGCGCTGAAAAAACACGATTACCCCGCCTTTGCCGCGCAGCAATTGCTGGAGCGCGAACAAGCCGGCATGCCGCCTTTCAGTTTTCAGGCGCTGGTGCGGGCTGAGGCGCGCACACAAGACATAGCGCAAGGATTTTTGACTGGCGCCAGCCAGGCCGCAGCCCACCTGCCGGATTGGGAACAGCTCGCACCCCACCTCAGCCTGTTCCCGGCCGTGCCCATGAGCATGGCGCGCGTAGCCAACATTGAGCGTGCGCAAATGCTGATCGAAAGCCCCTCGCGTGCCGCGCTACAGCGTTTTTTAAGCGCCTGGCAAGACGTTCTGCACGCCACCCGCCAAAGGCCTGAAGGCAAGGGGCTGATACGTTGGGCGATTGACGTAGACCCCCTGGCCATTTAAGTCACTCAAGACTCGCAAGGTGCTGCTACTAAGAAACAGGTAGCCAATTTAACTGCTTTGCAGTATTCGTTTTGTCACATGATTTCGGTACGCTTTGGGCAACTTTTGAGAGCACGTTCGACCCTTTTGGACCGGCGTGATTCTCAAGCCCCCATAAAGGTTACCCATGAGCGAAACAGCATTGGAAACACGGGCGTTCGCGCCCGTGCAACAGACCAGCACCGTCCACCCAACCAGCAGCCCTAGCACCCACTCCCCCAGTCCCCACAGCCCCGACAACACGGCCACCCCATCCGCCCGCGATGCCGCGCTGACACTCGATATTTGCGGCTTCATCACGCACTGCTCAGCCGCAGCAGCGGTGCTGCTGTGCCAAAGTGCGGAACGCCTGACTGGGCAAGCGGTGGGCCTGGTGATTCACAAACTGCCCCTGGGCGCCTTGACACCCGGCTACAACCTGGCCTTCACCATATTCAACAGCGCGCAAGGGCTGTGGCTAAAACGCCAGGTGCTGCTGCCCGAGGGAGGGCTGCGGCCCATGGAGGTATCACTGTCCAGTGCGCGGGTGGACGGCAAGCACTGCATCACGCTGGGCTTGCGCCCACTTTCGCCGCAAGCAGCTTAGACGTTGGCGGTAGGTTGAGCGATCACGCCAGAGAAAAGGAGGCCGGGGCGCGCGCCAAAGACCAGCTCAGGTCAGTAGGCGAACAAACAGCGAGAAGGTGACGAACGCAGCGGCGGTGGTGACCAAAATAATGCGGGCAATGCGCCCGTTGTCAGCACCAAACCGCTCAGCCAGCATGGACACATTGCTGGCACTGGGCAGCGCCGCTATCAGCACCAGCACGGTCAGGGCAAAGGGGTTCAGCGGCACGCCGAGTTGAATAGCACTGGCGCCCACCAACAACACCAGCAGCGGGTGCAAAAACAACTTGAACACAGCCACCGGCAGGTAGTCGCGCCAATGCAGCGCCTGCGCCTGGCCTTGCGCCGTGAGCATCTGCGAGCGCGCCAGCACCGCGCCAATGGTGAACAAGGCCACGGGCGACGCTGAATCGGCCAGCAGGCCCAGCGTTTTGGCCACGGGCGCGGGCAACTGCAAGCTCACCGCCGATGCCACCGCCCCCAGCAAAATAGCCCAGGGCATGGGGTTAGCCACCACGCCCTTGAGTGCATTTTTAACCGCTTTGCTGGCGCCATGTTCATCGGCCCCGTCCAGCCGGGAGAGGGCAATGCACAAGGAGGTGGTGATCACCATGTCCACCACAATGGTGACGATGGTGGGGCCCGCCGCCACCGGTCCCAACAGGGCCACGATAAGTGGCACGCCCATGAAGCCGGTGTTGGGGAAAGCCGCCACCAGTGCGCCAAACGAGGCATCGTTCCAGCCAATGCGCCGATTCAGGCTGACCGTCACCGAGAAGCCCACCATCACCAGCGCACACACGAGCCAGGTAAAAAACACGCTGGCGTCAAGCAACTGGGCAATGGGTGTGCTGGCGCCAAAGCGGTACAACATGCACGGCAAAGCAAAGTACAGCACAAAACTGTTGAGCCCCGGAATCGCCTCCAGCGGCAGCAAGCCGCGCCGTGCCGCCAGGTAGCCGCACAGCACCAAGGCAAAGAAAGGAAAGGTGATAAAGAAGATTTGCAGCACGGGGGCTATTGTTGCAGCTTGGCGCAGGTCAAAAATGGCAAGGGCCAAACGGGAGCGGCACCCACCTCGCTATCATTGCTTCCTTCGTCTTTCGTGTCTGCCGCAAGTTTCTGAATGTCTTCTTCCCCTGCCCAAACGTCCCATGGCCTGAATTTGGCCCAACAAGAAGCGGTGAACTACATGCATGGCCCCTGTCTGGTGCTAGCTGGGGCGGGGTCGGGCAAGACACGGGTGATCACGCACAAGATTGGCCGCCTGATTCAGGCCGGGCTGGAGCCCAAGCGCATAGCGGCCATCACCTTCACCAACAAAGCCGCTGCCGAAATGCGCGAGCGCGCCAAGGGCCTGATTGGCCGGGCTGCCAAAGAGGTGGTGATTTGCACCTTTCACGCTTTGGGCGTGCGCATGCTGCGCCAGGACGGCACCGCGCTGGGCCTTAAACCCAACTTCTCGATTTTGGACAGCGACGATGTCACCAGCATTCTGAAAGACGCCGGCGGCTCGGTCGACGCCGCCACGGCGCGCGCCTGGCAGTGGGTGATCAGCGGCTGGAAGGGCCAGGGCTTGAACGCCGCGCGTGCCGCGCTGGCGGCCGAGAACGACAACGAGCGCATCATTGCGCGCGTGATGGCGCACTACGAAGAGCGCCTCACCGCCTACCAAAGTGTGGACTTTGACGACCTGATCACCCTGCCGCTCAAACTGTTGGCCGAGCATGAAACGGTGCGCCATAAATGGCAGACGCAAATGGGGCATGTGTTGGTGGACGAGTACCAAGACACCAATGCCACACAGTACGATGTGTTGAAACTGCTGGTGGGCGGCAACACGCCCGACGGTGCGCGCTTCACCGCCGTGGGGGACGACGACCAGTCAATTTACGGCTGGCGCGGCGCCACGCTGGACAACTTGAAAAAGTTGCCGATTGACTTTCCAAAGCTCAAGGTCATCACGCTGGAGCAAAACTACCGCTCCACCAGCGCGATTCTTCGCGCCGCCAACAACGTGATTGGCCCCAACCCCAAGCTCTACCCCAAGAACTTGTGGAGCGACCTGGGCGAAGGCGAGCCCGTGCGCGTGGTCGACGCCGACAGCGAAGAGCACGAGGCCGAACGCACGGTGGCGCGCATTCAAAGCCTGCGTTCGGCCAGCGTGGTCACCAGCGGACCGCAGTACCAGGAGTTGCGCGACTTTGCCATCCTGTACCGCGCCAACCACCAGGCCAAGACCTTCGAAAAGGCCTTGCGCAAAGCGGCTATTCCTTACAAGGTATCGGGCGGCACCAGCTTCTTTGACCGTGCTGAGATCAAAGACCTGTGTGGCTGGTTTCGACTCTGGATCAACAACGACGACGACCCGGCGTTCTTGCGCGCCGTCACCACGCCCAAGCGCGGCATTGGGCACCAGACGCTGAGTGCCTTGGGCGGCTTTGCCAGCCAGTACAAGATCAGCCTGTTTGAGGCACTATTCTCTTCGTCCTTGGGCAGTGTGCTCAACGGCAAGGCACTGGGTAGCCTGCACGAGTTTGGCCGCTATGTGAACGACCTGGAGTTTCGCGCCCGCCACACCCTGGGCGCCGAGGCGGCGCGCTCCTTCTTGCTGGACTGGCTCAAAGAGATCGGCTTCGAAAAGTACCTGTACGACGGCGAGGACAGCGAAAAAGTTGCGGCTGCGCGCTGGACCAATGTGATGGACTTTTGCGACTGGATGTCTGCCCGCTGCGGCGGACAAGTCGAAGACGTGGCGGGCGTGGAAAGCGGCAACGAGATCAAGTCGCTGTTGGAGGTGGCACAAACGGTGTCGCTCTTGTCCACCATCAGCGAGCGCGAGAAAGACCAGAATGTGGTGACCCTCTCTACCCTGCACGCCGCCAAGGGCCTGGAGTGGCCGCATGTGATGTTGGTGGGCGTGACCGAAGGCATGCTGCCCTTCAAACTCAAAGACAACGCCGAGACGGGCGCCGGCGCCCTGGGCGGCTCCGAGCGCGCCCATGAAGCCGCCAACGAAGCCACCGCCACCCACCTGCAGGAAGAGCGCCGCCTCATGTACGTGGGCATCACCCGCGCCCAGCGCACCCTGGCGGTGAGCTGGACCCGCAAGCGCAAGAAAGGCCGCGAGATGGTGGCCGCCTTGCCCAGTCGTTTCATTGCCGAGATGGGGCTAGACCAGAACACGGTGAAAGAAGACCCGCGCGAAAAACTCAAGGCTTTGCGCGCTGAATTTGCCAAGAAAGCGCAAGACAATGCCGCCGCCTTGGCCCTGACCCGGCCTGGCAGACGCTAAAAAAAACCGCTATGAAATTAACCTGGCTTGTTCTTTGGATCAGCAGCTGCGCCCTGGCGGCGCCAGCCTGGTGCTGCCCCTTGGCGCAGGAGGTTCAAGCCGAGCATCTTTACGGCCTGTGGCGTGCCGAGTTTGCCGGCCAGTTGCCGGGGGCCACGCTGTTGTTTGAAAAACACCCAGAACTGTCGGGCAGCGTGCGCGGCGCCGTCAACCGCCAAAGCGTGCAAGCCCTGGTGGCCGGTGATGTGGACGACGGTGAATTTACCCTGGAGGAGTCGCATGACGGCCTGCGTATTGCAGCCACTTGGCTCGGGTCGGTGGTACCGGCATCGTGCGGCCAGGAGATCAGGGGAACCTGGCGACCGGAACCCGGCCAGAAGGCTTATCCCTTTGTTTTGAAAAAGCTGCCCGTACGGCCCTGAGTCAGGTGGCTTGGGCGTTAGGTAAACGGGTAGTTACCGCGTTGACAGTGCGCTTGGGTCACTGCATGCTCTGGGTCTCCTGGAGATATGCCGATGAACACCCGAATTGACCTCGCCCAAGCCAGCCCTTGGCTGGCCGACACCCACGAACCCAGCAACCTCTCCAACGAGTTGCAGGACTACAACCTCTTCACCACCGACAGCGCCTTGCAGTCTGCGGTGGCGCGCGAAGGGGGTCAGTGGGGCCAGGGCTCGCTTAGCGATTTTGGCGCACTCGTTGGCGCGGCCGATTACCTGGAACTGGGCCACCTGGCCAACAAGTTCAAACCCGAACTCGACACCCACGACCGCTTTGGCCGGCGTATTGACCTGGTGCGGTTTCACCCGGCTTACCACCAGCTCATGAAGACCTCGATTGAGCATGGCCTGCATGCCTCGCCCTGGACCAACCCGCAAGCGGGCGCCCACGTGGTGCGCGCCGCCAAAACCTATCTGCACACCCAAGTGGAAGCCGGCCACGGCTGCCCCATCACCATGACGTTTGCCGCCGTGCCCACGCTGCGCCTGCAGCCCGAGCTGGCGGCGTTGTGGGAGCCCAAGATCACCGCGCGCGTGTACGACCCGCGCAACGTCCCCATGGCGGAGAAGGCCGGCCTGACCATTGGCATGGCCATGACCGAAAAACAAGGGGGCTCGGACGTGCGCGCCAACACCACCCACGCCTACCCGGTAGGCGCCAGCGGCCCGGGGCAAGCCTACGAGCTGGTGGGTCACAAATACTTTGTCTCGGCGCCCATGTGCGATGCCTTTTTGGTGCTGGCGCAAACACCGGCGGGCTTGTCCTGCTTTTTGCTGCCGCGCTGGCGACCCGACGGCAGCAAGAACCCTTTGCAAGTGCTGCGCCTGAAGAACAAGATGGGCAATGCGTCCAACGCATCGAGCGAGACCGAGCTGCGCGGCGCGCTGGCCTGGATGGTGGGTGAAGACGGACGCGGCGTGCGCACCATCATTGAAATGGTGAGCATGACGCGCTTTGACTGCATGATTGGTTCAAGCGCGGGCATGCGCATGGCGCTGTCCCAGGCGCTGCACCATTGCGGTCAGCGCAGCGCCTTTGGCAAGGTGCTGAACCAACAGCCGTTGATGCAAAACGTGCTGGCCGACATGGCGCTGGAAAGTGAAGCGGCCATGACACTGACCCTGCGCATGGCGCGCGCCATGGACCACCGCCACGACCCGCAAGAAGACCTGCTGGTGCGCTTGGTAACCGCCGTGGGCAAGTACTGGATCTGCAAACGCACGCCCAACCTGGCCTACGAAGCGATGGAGTGCATTGGCGGCAGCGGCGTGATGGAAGACAGCATGATGCCGCGCTTGTACCGCGAAGCGCCGGTCAACGCCATCTGGGAAGGCAGCGGCAACGTGCAGTGCCTGGACGTGCTGCGTGCCTTGTCCAAAACTCCGGCCGTTGCAGACGCCTTGTTTGCAGAACTGCAGCTGGCGCGCGGCGCTAACGCCACGCTGGACCAGGCGGTGGCGCGGCTGGCACAGGACCTCAAAGACAAGGACGATTTTGAATACCGCGCCCGCCAGGTGGTGGACCGCATGGCGCTGGCACTGCAAGCGGCGCTGCTGGTGCGCCACGCCCCGGGGTTTGTCAGCGATGCGTTTTGTGCCTCACGCTTGGCCGCTGTCGGACAGCACAACCTGGGCACGCTGCCGCGCGGCGTAGACACTGCGGCTATTTTGGCGCGCGCTTGAGGCGGGCTATTCAGCCATGGCGTGCTCAGGCGCGCCTGGCTTACCCAGCGGCTGGCGCAAATGACCAATGCCGCGGAACTCGACGTTGTGTACCGTGATGGTTTCCCACAAATGATCGCCGTAGTAGAAGGGGTCAAACGGGGCCACGTCTGACAGGGGCAGTGGCGCAATGACCGCATCGGGACGCGGCTCGTAAAAGAAGGGGATGGAGCAGCGCTCCTGGCCATTGCCCAGCACCCGGTGCTGGGTGGCTTTGACCCGGCCCCCGGTCCAGCGCTGCAAGACCTTGCCAAAATTAACCGCCAGTGCGCCTTCGGAGGGCGAGATATCGAGCCAGGTGCCGTCCCGGTGCTGGGCTTGCAAACCGTCCACGCCGTCTTGTGCCAGCAGGGTCAGAAAACCGGTGTCGGCATGGGCCCGCCCGGTCAGGTAACGGCGCTGCCCCAGGTGCTCGGTCCACATCGCTTCATCGGTGATGGCTACCAAGGACTGCGGTGTGCGCAGCGGGTAGCGAATGAAGCGCAGGGTGGAGATGCCTTGTTCAAAAGCGGCGTCAAAGGTGGTCTCGGGCAGCCCCAAACCACGCGCAATGGAACGCATCAGCGCGGCACTCAAACGGCTCATGGCAACGTAATACTGCGCGGCGGCGGCACGCCACTGCGGCAGCGCCTCCTCAGGCGGTAAGGGGCTGGGTTCGCGCAGGGGGTCACCACCGTGCACCGCCAGGGCCGGGTCCACCAGGTCGGGGCCAATGTCCATGCCTTCTTTGTAGGTGGGGAAACCATTCTGCAAGGGGAACCAGCCCCGGTAAATATTGGGCTGTCCCTCGTCAAACTTTCGCAACCACAGGGGGCGAATTTGTTCGGGCGGCAAGGCAAAGAGCTGCAGCAAAGCCCGCCGCTGCGCAGCGTCCAAACGCGCCCATGCCGGCAGGTCGTTGATGACCAGAAATCCGATGTCTTGGGCGGCAGCGGCAATGGCTTCGTCCACCTCGCGCTGGCGTGCCAAGTCGGGGCTAAACAGACCGGCAACCGAAATTTTTGCAATGTGGTGTGTGCGCATGGTGGTGTAGGTCTGTTGAAATTTCTCGCATTATGGCGTGCCCCATTTGGCACCTTGGTGACGCATCGGCCGTGGGTTTGCCTCTAAGCTTGTGGTCACGACAACTTTGAAGTTATGCCCCATGAACCGAGTCCTTGCCCATACCGGCGCCAAATACCCGATTGTTCAAGCCCCCATGGGCTGGATAGCGCGCAGCGCGCTGGCCTCGGCCGTGTCCCGCGCGGGCGGCTTGGGCATTATTGAAACCTCGTCGGGCGAAACGGCCAACTGTCAGGCCGAGATTAGCCAGATGTGCGCGCTGGGTTTGCCCTTTGGGGTGAACCTGCCGATCCGCTTTTTGAGTGACGACGCCATGCTGCGTTTTGTATGCACCAGCGGCGTCAAGTTTGTCACCACCTCGGCTGGTAGCCCAGCCAAATTCATTGGCCCGCTGCATGACGCAGGCATCACGGTTTACCACGCGGTGCCCACGGTAGATACGGCGCTCAAATGCGTAGATGCCGGCATTGACGGTTTGGTGGTGGAAGGTGCCGAAGGCGGTGGCTTCAAGAACCCGGAAGAGGTCTCCACCCTGGTGCTGTTGCAAGCGATTCGCGCCCGGGTTGACGTGCCGATGATCGCCGCCGGGGGCATTTGTGATGGTCGCGGTATGGCCGCCGCCTTTGCCTGCGGCGCTGAGGCGGTTCAGATGGGCACGCGCTTTGTGGCCAGCACCGAAAGTCCGGTGCATGCAAATTTCAAGAACGCCATCGTGTCGGCCAAAGAAACCGGCACCTGGATTTTGAACAAAAAATCTTCGCCCTGTATTCGTGCCTTGAAGTCTGTGCGCACGCAACAAATTCATGACGCCGGCCTGATGCCTGCTGACACTTTCCAGGGCTTGCAAGGCGTGTACTTTGGCGGCGACATGGAAGCCGCGCCCGCGTTGGCCGGGCAGACCGTGGGCCTGATCGATTCGGTCAAGTCGGCGCAAGAGATCATTGAGCAAACAGTAGCCGAATTTTTTGCCATCACCTCGCGCCTGGGCAACTTGGCCAGTGCCCGCAGCTTTGGCTGATCGGGCTTTGGCTGACCGACCTCAGTGGGTGCTTGCCTAATTTCAACGACACAAAGTCATTCCCCGCTTTCCCTTTATTTCCCCCTTTACGTCAACGACAAGTCAGGAGCACACCATGCAAAATTTATTTTCCCTCCAAGGCCGCACGGCCCTCATCACCGGTGGCTCGCGCGGCATTGGCCGCATGATCGCAGAAGGTTTTCTGGCGCAAGGCGCCAAGGTCTACATCAGCTCTCGCAAAGCCAAAGCTTGTGACCAGACGGCGGCTGAGTTGTCGGCGTTGGGGACTTGTATTTCACTGCCCGGCGATGTGTCCACCGTGGAAGGCGCGCACGCGCTGGTAGCCGCATATGCCCAGCGTGAAAGTGCACTCGACATTCTGGTCAATAACGCCGGTGCCGCCTGGGGTGCCCCGTTTGACGAATTCCCAGAAAGTGGCTGGGACAAGGTGGTGGACCTGAACCTGAAGGCGCCATTTTTTCTGACCCAAGCGCTGCACGCGCACTTGTGCCAAGCGGCCAAGTCTCACGTAGCCAAGGTGATCAACATCGCCTCGATTGACGGCGTTTCGGTCAATCCGCTGGAGACGTATTCGTACGCCGCCAGCAAAGCTGGCTTGATTCACATGACACGGCGCATGGCGCTGCGGCTGGCTAAAGACAATATTGCCGTGACGGCGATTGCCCCCGGTGCGTTTGCCTCCGAGATGAACAAAGAGGCCCGCGACCATGCCGACATGGTGTCAAGCCACATTCCGGCTGGGCGCATTGGCAGCGTGGAAGACATGGCCGGTGCGGCGATTTACCTGGCCTCACGCGCTGGTGATTACGTGGTGGGCTCCACGCTGGTGGTGGACGGCGGCGTCACGCACGCACGCGGTTAAACGCTTAGCGCGGCTGTCCGCCGCGTGGGCCGACTCAGGCCTGGCCCAGACCGCAGCTCGGGCGAGTCAATCGCCCAGGGCGACCGTGGCGGCCAGGGGGACATCGGCCAGCGTTTCATAGTGGGCTACCACGCAGGCCCGTGCCGGGCTTTGAGCGGCTATTTTCAATTGCGCCATCACAAAGCGGATGGAGGGCTGGTCGAGCGCAGCAAACGGGTCATCCAGCAGCGTTAGCGTGGCCCCGGAGGCCAGGGCAGCGCAGAGCCAAACCTTGCGCTTGGAGCCGGTTGACAGCATGTAAAGCGGCTTTTCGAGATGCTCGTCGAGTGAGAGTCCGACGACCAACGACTTGAGGGTTTCAGCATCCAGGCCTTGCGGCAGGCTGGCTCGGGACTGAAAAAACGCCTGAGCGCTGATGTTTTCAAATTCAGTGGTGCGCGGGTCTATCCAGCACACCTGTTGCCTGTAGCGCTGCGGCTCACTTTGCAGCGTCAGGCCGGCACGCGGAAAAACAATAGGCTTAGGCAACAGCAATTTCAACTGCCCGGCTTGCGCTGGTAGCTCTCCGGCCAACAGGCGCAGCAGCGTGGTTTTGCCACGGCCATCACCGCCTTGCAAACAGGTGACGCCGGGGGGCAGGTCCAGGTCGAGGGCGTCGAACAGCGGCGTTTGCTGCGGGTAGGCAAAGCACAGGCCCCGGGCCTGCAACACAGCAACTGGCGTAGTCGGTGTGGCTGAGGTGGCCGACGCGGAAGTTGCCGGAAACAGCCGCGCCGCAATGACGGCTGGGTCCAGCGTTTCAAAAACGGTATTGTGTACATCGGTCAACGGCCCACCGCCCGGCATCAGGCCACCCTGGTCGTCGAAGCCCAGGGCCTTGAACTTCCAGAGGCCGTTGATGTGTTTGAGGTGTCCCAGCGGGGTGGCGTCGTCGGCCTGGACCTGCACCACGAGTTCATTGATGTTGACGAGTTTCACGGGTTGATCCGGTTGCCGC
>JBIKZP010000300.1:0-3942 GCA_044354655.1 Rhodoferax sp.
CAAGCCTATGGTGTGACCTTTGATGAGCTCTTGCGACAGAGCCAGGTTGTAGTTGGTATTGCGGTAGCCATCAGCATCGGGGTTCTCGTTGGGGAATTGCGCCGTGTTCATGGCAGAAAATCCCGATGACACATGACGCCCCAGGCCGAAAGCAAAGTGAGTGTCACCCCATTGACCACTGGCGCCGGATAGTAGTCTTGCCGTGCCGAAAGAACCCACTTCGGTTTGCACATAAGCCGAAGGTTTACCGCTGCCAGAACGGGTAAAAATTTGAATCACACCGCCCATGGCGCCGCTACCGTAGATGGCAGAGACGTTGCCCCGCACAACCTCAACCCGCTCTATCTGGTCGAGCATGATGTGTTCGAGACTGACAGCCCCAGTGGTGTCTTGTTTGGTCAACGGTACGCCGTCAATCAATACCAGCACCTGCATTGAAGCACTGCCACGCAGAAATAGGGTGGAAGACGTCCCCTTGCCACCGTTTTGAGTGAATTGGAATCCGGCTTCACTGGCCAGCAAAGTGGGTAAATCTTGCGCTTGTGATCGGTCAATGACGTCGCGCCCCAGCACCGTGGTGTGGGGCAAGGCATCGGTGAGCAACTGCGCTGAGCGGTTGGCGGTCACCACTGTTTCCGGCAGCGTGTTTTGCGCAAAAACAGGAAATGCGGCAGCAATAGCCAAAGGAAGCACGGCAAAGCGTGCAGTGAACTTGCAGGTTTTCATAGAGGAGAACATTCAACAAAAGCCCTCACCGTCTTCCCCGACAGTGCATGGGCGTTACGGTTGCACGCAGGCGTGCAACCAACTTGATGGCCGGTATCCGGGCTGGTGGAACAACCTCCATCGCCTTCCCAAGTGCTTGAACGCGCTCAGTGGCCGTGATGGAAGCGGAAATCTTTCGAATCGTCCACTTACCGTTGCGGGGGCAGCGCAGGTTAGGTCGGCTGTTACCAGCTCGGCCCTCCTGCTTCCCGTTGAACTGCGGCCTGTGAATCAAGCCGCGAGCACCAACGCGCGGATTCTACAACCGAATCGCGTTGCCCCCTACAATGCCAAGCCTATGCCGAACACCTCTCAAATCGACCAAATTACTGAACGTGTGGAACGTTTGCTGGTTCGCTACGACGAGCTGCAACGCACCAACGCCCTACTCAGTGCGCAGGTCCAATCGCTTATCCAAGAACGTGATTCCTTGAAATCACGTTTAGGCGCGGCCCGTTCTCGTGTGGACGCCCTGCTGGACCGTCTACCCGATGCCATGGGCACATCTGGGCAGAAAGGCAACCCATGAAACAGCTGGAAGTTCAAATCATGGGGCAAAGTTATTTGCTCGGATGCCCCGAAGGGGGCGATGCGCAAATGCTGGAAGCCGTTAACTTGGTGGACTCCGCCATGTGCAAAATTCGTGACAGTGGCAAGGTGCGCGCCCGTGACCGCATCGCTGTGCTGGCGGCCCTGAACCTGGCTTTTGATCTGACCAACAAAGATGCGCCTGTTCTTGTCTCAGCGACTGCCAGTCACTCAGATGTGCCCTCTGTACCGCTTTCAGGTGGCCAACAACTCGACAGTTTGATCCATAAGCTGGACCTGGCCTTGGGCGAAGACGGGCGCTTGTTCTAAGCCGCCTCACTGGCGCATAGCCAGTGTATTGAACCGTTTGTTGTTTTTAGTTTGTTGTTTTTATTTAGCGAAGATCAAGTCTCCTGCTTTAGCGCAAAACGTCATTTTCTGGCAGGGCTAGAGTATTGGTTTATGCGCTTTCACCTCACCTACGGTCTTTCTGTCACCATTTTCTGCATCGCAATTTCTTCATGGGCTGAAGAGTCCCGGGCTCAAGACAAATTGGCGCCTGCTGCGTCTGCGGTCGTGGAAGATGTGTACGCGCTGCGGTGGGAAACCGGCTTATTGATTGGTGGCGTGGTGTCCACGGGCATGCGGCGCTGGAATTGGGGCAGCAGTGCCACTTTTCACACCAGTCAAGAGGGCTGGTTTGGCATGAATACGGGCAGCGGCGGTGCAGACAAACTGGGGCACGCCATGTCGTCCTATGCGATCACCAACATTCTGTCTGAGCAATTGCTGCGAGAGGGTCGCTCTGCACAGCAAGCGGCTCTTGCGTCTATGTTGATCGCCGATGTGGTGATGACGGGCATTGAATTTTTTGACGGCTATTCTGTTGAGTACGGCTGGTCAAATGAGGATTTGTTGATGGGATGGCTGGGCTCGGGCCTGGCTTACTGGCGCCAAACCACCCCCGGTATGCGCGAAAAACTGGATTTCAGGCTGGAGTACCAGCCTTCGGGATACAAGCAGTTCACCCCCTTAGGGGACTATGCCGGACAAAAATATGTGGTGGCCCTGAAACTCTCCGGCTTCAAGGACTTGCAAGATTCACCCTTACGATTTTTGGAACTGCAAACCGGCTACTACACCCGAGGGTTCAGCCGAGAAGAACAGGCCAAAGGCCTGGAGCGCAGCCGCCTGGGCTTTGTGGGAATTGGCATTAACTTGTCAGAATTGCTGTTGGGCCAACGCGAAAGCGCAGAAAGCACCGCCAAGCGCGCCGGTCGCCTGTTCTTTGAGCACCTGCAGCTGCCTTCAACGGCAACGCGGGTGGAGTAAAGCCCTACAATTCGCGCTGTCTGCAGTGCTCGCCGGGCTTTATATTTTCTTGAACCAATGCTCTTTGAGCCCGGGCTTGGAATATTGCAGGTCAAGCGTGATCATCTCGCGTTAGATGAACCCAATGACCTGTTGACCTCGCCCACCTGAACCCCGGTTCAGGATGCCGGTCCGGTGGCATTTGCAGACACCTTTTATTTCAGGCCCCGCATGACCATTGAACCCCTGCTCATTTTGCAACTGACCCTGCTGGGTTTGAGTACGGGCCTGTTGGCTGGCCTACTCGGTATTGGGGGAGGCATGATCATGGTGCCGTTTCTCACCTTGCTATTAACGGCACGCGGCGCAGAACCAGGCTTGGCCGTCAAAATGGCCATTGCCACTTCCATGGCCACCATCATTTTCACCTCTGTCTCCAGCGTTCGTGCCCACCACAAACGGGGCGCTGTGCGCTGGGACCTGGTCAAAGGGTTGGCGCCGGGCATTGTGTTGGGAGGCGCTGTGGCCAGCATGGGTGTTTTCGCGCTGCTCAAAGGGGCCTCATTGGCCTTGTTCTTTGCTGGCTTTGTGAGCTTTTCTGCGACTCAAATGTTCTTGGACAAAAAGCCTGCGCCCAGTAGACAAGTACCCGGTGCAGTAGGCCTCTTGGGGACAGGTGGCGTGATTGGCTTTTTGTCGGGCCTGGTGGGCGCGGGCGGAGGCTTTGTCAGTGTGCCGTTCATGACCTGGTGCAATATCGCGATTCACCAGGCCGTGGCTACATCGGCCGCGCTGGGTTTTCCCATTGCTTTGGCCAATGTCGCGGGCTACATCATCAGCGGCCAAAACCTGGCGAATTTGCCGCCGCATTCATTCGGTTACCTCTGGCTTCCAGCCTTAACCGTGATTGCTTTTTGCAGTGTTCTGACGGCTCCCTTAGGGGCCAAAGCAGCCCATAAACTGCCTGTGAAGCAGCTCAAGCGGGTGTTTGCCAGCATTCTTTACTTGCTGGCTGCCTATATGCTTTATCGCGGACTATCTACCCTCTGACCCACGGTCAAAGCACTGAAGTTGAACGAACCCGTGCAGGCGTTCAACCTCCTGCGCTTGACACAGTCCCGTGCCTTCACTTGCCAAAGCCGCTGAACCTGCCGCGACTCCCCAGCAAAACGCCTCACGCTCTGTGAGCCCTCGCGCCAGAGCCCAAGCCATGGCGCCTACAAAACTATCGCCAGCCCCGACAGCGCTCACCACGGGTACTGACAAGGCCGGTGCATAGCAGGCGCCCTGCGCATTGAACAACCACGCGCCGTCTGCGCCCATAGAAAGCGCCACCAG
>JBIKZP010000301.1:0-3930 GCA_044354655.1 Rhodoferax sp.
TGACTCCGGCCAGTAAGTACGATGTGGGCGCAGGCCATCTGGTGGTTTTGTACCCGGCAGACGGCATTTCCCGTGCGCTGTGGGTGGCGCCGGTGGACCAAAGTGCGCCGCTTGGGCCGGTTCTGAGTGAAGACCTGTGGAACTGGGGTGAGGTGCGCAGCGGCATTGCCCGCATTACCGCGCCTTTGGTGGAAGCTTTGGTGCCGCAAATGCTCAACTACGAATCGGTCGGCGGCGTCAACTTCAAAAAGGGCTGTTACCCCGGCCAGGAAGTGGTGGCGCGCAGCCAATTTCGCGGCACCCTCAAGCGCCGTGCTTACCTGGCGCATGCCGATGTTGCGCTGAAAGCCGGCGACGAAGTGTTTCAGGCGCTGGACGCCGAGCAACCCTGTGGCCTGGTGGCGCAAGCCGCGGCTTCGCCTGCTGGGGGGTTTGATGCCATTTTGTCTTTGCAAGTGGCGGCTTTTGAAGCCGGTGGTTTGCATCTTGGCAGCGCCAGCGGACCCGCCTTACAGGCAGACGCCCCGCCCTACCCGCTGCTGGCCGATATTTAAGCGGCGGTTACGTTTTTACTTCAGTGGGTTGGGGGTGTGAAGCCCGCCTCAAGCGGGTGAAACATTTCCACGTGCACAATGCCGGCCTCTTCAAACGGCTCGCCCCGGGTCTGAAAACCCAGCCGCGCATAAAAGGGCTGCGCTGTGCGCTGGGCATGCAAAACCACTTCGTGGTCGCCGCGCTGGGCAGACGCTTGCATCAAGACACCCAGCACAGCCCGCCCCACGTTGGAGCCGCGCAGTACCTGCTTGACCGCCATGCGTCCGATACGCCCCACGCCCGGCGCCGTTTGCAGCAGCCGCCCGGTGCCCAATGGCAAACCCAGCCGGTTGTGCGCCACCACGTGAACCGCGCTGGCGTCCCGATCGTCCCAGTCCACTTGCTGCGCAATGCCTTGCTCTTGCTGAAAGACTTCAGCGCGCAGTTGGCGCGCCGACTCGCCCAGGGTTTGCCAGTTGCCAACCGACAGTTTCACCATGGGTTCCCACGCCTCGTAGCCCAGCATGGCCTCGCGTAAAGGCGCGGGCAATGGCATCGACGTCTGGGTGACGGTATTGGCGTAAACGTAGACCAGCTCGCTGCTGATCAGCAAGGTTTCAGCGCGAAAGATGGCGGCGCTAAAACCCATGGAAGAGTTGCCGATGCGGTTGCACTTGAGGCCTACGTCGAGTAAGTCGTCAATGCGCGCCGGGGCATGAAACTCCAACGTGGCTTTGCGCACAAAGGGCTCGCCCCCCATGGCGTGCATGGTGATCTCGTAGGGCAAGGCCATGGCGCGCCAGTAGTCGGTCATGGCGGTGTCTATGTAGGTCAGGTAGTGGGCGTTGAAGACCACTTTTTGCATGTCTACCTCAGACCAGCGCACGCGCAGGCGGTTGACAAAACGAAAGTCCTGGCGGGTGGGTGCAGTCATGGTGAGGGGCTCATGTTGGGGAGAAAAAAAGCGTTTTTCAGGGCACGCGCGGCGTCGGCATGGGCGTGCAGCGCTTCAGGAATGGCACGCCCCATCTTGATGAATTCATGCACCACGCCGCGGTAAATTTCCAGGTCAACCGGAACACCACTGGCGCGCAGCACATCGGCGTAGGTAATGCCTTCATCAACCAGCGGGTCGCACTCGGCCAGGCCAAACCAGGCCGGCGCCAGGTGGTCGTGCGAGGCTGCCAGCAAGGGCGCAAAACGCCAGTCTTCGCGGTCTGCCGGCGTGCGCAGGTAGTGGCCAAAGAAATAGTCGATGTGCGGGGCTTCAAGTAAAAAACCGTGGGCAAAGCGCTGGTGCGAGGGCGTGTCTTGGTGGGCGCCACAGCCGGGGTAAATCAGCAACTGCAAGCGCAGCGCCAGACCGCTGTCGCGCGCGTGTAAGGCACAGGCGGCGGCCAGCGTGCCTCCGGCACTGTCTCCCCCGACTGCAATGCGTTGGGTATCGAGCCCCCGGGCGGCGCCGTGCTGGGCCAGCCATTGCAAGGCGTCCCAGGCATCGTTGTGGGCGGTGGGGAACTGGTGTTCTGGTGCGAGCCGGTAGTCCACCGACAGCACGGCGCAATGCGCCTGGTGGCTTAGCGTGCGGCACAGCACGTCGTGTGAGGCCAGGCTGCCAATGGTGAAGCCGCCACCATGAAAGTACAGCAGCACCGGCAAGGGGCTGGCCGCCGGGTCTGGCTTGGGGGCATACAGCCGCACCGGCACGGCGTAACCGTCGCGCGCTGGCAGGGTGAAGTTTTCGACCCGGTCCAGGTGCGGCGCGGCCAGTTCGAGCACGTCGGCGCCTTTGTTGTAGTGGCTGCGCGCCTGCTGCGGGCTAAGCGCATGCAGCGGCAGGTGACCGGCGCGGGCCATGCGATCGAGCACGCTGTGCATCGCAGGGGTCAGCAAGGCGCGCGGGTTGCGCTGGTGGCTCATGGTGTCAAGGTCATGGTGTGTCTCGGGCAAGCCAGGCGCGGTGGGCCGGTCTTGTTAAAGTGTGTTTTTTATCCTAACCGCAAAAATACCATGGCACTGATTTTCTACGTGACCCAAATACAGTTTGAACCCGGCGCTATTCAGTTGCTCAAGCAAGAGTGCGCGCGCGTGGGCATCAGTCGTCCGCTCATCGTGACCGATGCGGGCGTCAAAGCCGCTGGTTTGGTGGACAAAGCGCTGGCCCAACTGACAGGCCTTACCGTGGCGGTGTTTGACCAAACCCCCTCCAACCCGACCGAAGCCGCGGTGCGAGCGGCGGTGGCGGCCTACAAAACCCACCAGTGCGATGGCTTGATTGCACTGGGCGGCGGCAGCGCCATTGACTGCGCCAAGGGCGTGGCCATAGCCGCTACCCATGAAGGCCCGCTGGCCCACTACGCCACCATAGAAGGCGGCTCGCCGCGTATCACCGACCGGGTGCCCCCCATCATTGCCGTACCCACCACCAGCGGCACCGGCAGCGAGGTGGCACGTGGCGCCATTTTGATTGTGGACGACCACCGCAAGCTCGGTTTTCATTCCTGGCATCTGGTGCCCAAAGCGGCCATTTGCGACCCCGAACTCACCCTCGGCCTGCCCCCGCTGCTGACGGCAGCCACCGGCATGGACGCGATTGCGCATTGCATGGAAACCTTCATGGCCGCCTCCTTCAACCCTCCGGCTGACGGCATTGCGCTCGATGGCCTGGCGCGCGGCTGGGCGCATATTGAGCGGGCCACCCAGAACGGCCAGGACATGGAAGCGCGCCTGAACATGATGAGCGCCTCCATGCAAGGCGCCATGGCCTTCCAGAAAGGCCTGGGCTGCGTGCACAGCTTGAGCCACAGCCTAGGTGGCGTCGACCCGCGCCTGCACCACGGCACCCTGAACGCCATGTTTTTGCCTGCCGTGGTGAACTTCAATGCGGTGGCGGATTCGGTGCTGCGCGAGAACCGCTTGCAGCGCATGGCGCAGGCCATGGGCCTGGCCAGTGGCAGCGATGTGGCGCCTGCGCTGCACGACATGAACGCCCGCCTGGGTTTGCCCAGCGGCTTGGCCGCCATGGGCGTTGCCGAGGCCCAGTTTGCTCAAGTAATTACAGGGGCGATGGCCGACCACTGCCACAAAACCAACCCGCGCATTGCCACCCCTGAGGAATATCACGACATGTTAAGCGCGTCACTCTGAGGTTGGCTTGGGCCAGAGGGTCTGGCCCATGAAACGCAGCGGCTCATTGGCACCAAGCTTGCTTAGAACCTGACGAGGTGAGGTTTCATTACTCCAAACTACGAGACAACACATGTCCATTCACGCAGCGCTCAGTCACGTTACGCATTACCAATACGACCGCCTGGTCAACCTGGGGCCCCAGGTCATTCGCTTGCGACCCGCCCCGCATTGCCGCAGCAAGATCATTTCTTATTCGCTCAAGGTGGA
>JBIKZP010000302.1:0-3913 GCA_044354655.1 Rhodoferax sp.
GCCAGAGCAGGCATGCGCTGGCCCTGCACCAGCATCTCGCCTTCACCCAGCAAGGCCAGTGTCATGTGGGCCAGGGGCGCCAGGTCGCCCGATGCGCCCACCGAACCTTGCGACGGCACGTAGGGCACCAAGCCGGCGTTATGAACGGCGAGCAAAGTGTCTACTACCACCTCTCGCACGCCCGAATACCCACGCGCCAGACTGGCGGCCTTGGTGGCCATCATCAGACGCATGACTTCAGGCGCCAGCGGCTCCCCCACGCCGACGCAGTGCGAGCGGATCAGGTTGAGCTGCAGCGTGGCAAGTTGCGACTTGCTGATGCGCTGGTTGGCCAGTTTGCCAAAGCCGGTGTTCACGCCGTAGACCGGCGCATCGCCGTCGGCGGCGCGCTGCACCACCTGCTGGCTGGCGCGAATGTCCGCACGTGCAGGCTCGTGCAAGGTCAGCTGCACCACTTGGCCGTGGATCAGTTGCAAATCTTCCAGCGTCAGCTGGCCGGGTTTCAGGACCAGGTTCAGGTTCAGAGTTTGTGTCACGGTTCAGGCTTTCATCGGCAGGTTCAGAGCGTGCGTGCGGGCGCAGTCTTCGGCTATTTCGTAACCCGCATCGGCATGGCGCATCACGCCCGTGGCCGGGTCGTTCCAGAGCACCCGGCTCAAGCGCTCCGCTGCCTCGGGCGTACCGTCGGCCACGATCACCACACCCGAATGTTGCGAGTAACCCATGCCCACGCCACCGCCGTGGTGCAGACTGACCCAGGTGGCGCCACTGGCGGTATTGAGCAAAGCATTGAGCAGCGGCCAGTCGCTCACGGCATCACTGCCGTCCTGCATGGCTTCGGTTTCGCGGTTGGGCGAGGCCACCGAGCCGCTGTCCAGGTGGTCACGTCCAATGACGATGGGGGCTTTGAGTTCGCCGCTCTTCACCATCTCGTTGAAAGCCAGCCCGGCCAAGTGCCGCTCGCCCAGGCCAATCCAGCAAATGCGTGCGGGCAAGCCTTGAAAGGCAATGCGTTCACCGGCCATGTCCAGCCAGCGGTGTAGCCCAGCGTTGTGGGGAAACAGTTCTTTCATCTTGGCGTCGGTCTTGCGAATGTCTTCAGGATCGCCGCTCAGTGCCACCCAGCGGAAGGGACCAATGCCCTTGCAAAACAGGGGACGCACATAGGCCGGCACAAAACCGGGGTAGTCAAAGGCATTGGCCACGCCAAAGTCTTTGGCCACTTGGCGCAGGTTGTTGCCGTAGTCCACCGTGGGAATACCCATGGCGTGAAAGTCCAGCATGGCTTGCACATGCACGGCACAAGACGCACCTGCGGCCTGGGTCAGTGCCGCGTGTTGGGCCGGATCTTTTTGCGCCGCCCGCCATTGCGCCACGCTCCAGCCCGCAGGCAAGTAGCCGTTGATGATGTCGTGGGCCGAAGTCTGGTCGGTCACGATGTCAGGCCGCAGGCCACCGGCTTTAGCGCGGCGCACCAGTTCGGGCAGCAGTTCAGCGGCGTTGCCGCACAGCGCAATGGAGACAGTCTCCTTGCGCTCGGAGTGGTGAGCCACCATAGCCAGCGCCTCGTCCAGGTTGGCGGCTTGCTTGTCTACGTAACGGGTGCGCAGGCGAAAGTCGATACTGCTTTGCTGGCACTCAATATTGAGTGAGGAGGCGCCTGCAAACGACGCCGCCAGAGGCTGCGCGCCACCCATGCCGCCCAGGCCAGCCGTCAGAATCCAGCGCCCACTCAGGTCGCCGCCAAAGTGCTGGCGCCCGGCTTCCACAAAGGTCTCGTACGTCCCTTGCACAATGCCTTGCGAGCCAATGTAGATCCAACTGCCGGCCGTCATTTGGCCGTACATCATCAAACCGGCTCGGTCGAGTTCGTTGAAGTGCTCCCAGTTCGCCCACTTGGGCACCAGGTTGGAGTTGGCAATCAGCACACGCGGCGCGTTGCTGTGGGTGCGAAACACGCCCACCGGTTTGCCGCTTTGTACCAGCAAGGACTCATCAGCCTTCAAATGGCGCAGGCTGTGCAAAATGCCTTCCAGGCAGGCCCAGTTACGCGCCGCCTTGCCAATGCCGCCGTACACCACCAGCTCGTCCGGGTTCTCGGCCACCTCGGGGTCCAGGTTGTTTTGCAACATGCGGTAGGCCGCTTCAATTTGCCAGTTGGCGCAGCTCAGTTCAGAGCCACGGGGAGCGCGCAACGGGCGCGCCTTGGCATTGGCAAAAGGCGATAAGGAGGCAATAGGTAGGGAGGCGTTCATAGGAGTTGCTCAATTTCAATAAAGCGTGGGAGGGTCAAAATGTTCACCGCGTATTAGGGTTTTTCTGTATTCTATAGTTGTATATACAACTAATACAATATCGGGAAAACCCTGAACCACCCTTTGGACATGCCCCCCTCCATACTGCCCGCTTACGAACAGGTCAAGGCCTACGTCAAAGCACAAATCAACAGCGGCGCCTGGCGCCCGGGCGACGCAGTGCCCAGTGAGGCTGCCTTGCAGGAACAGTTTGGTTTGAGCCGCATGACGGTGAACCGCGCCATCAAAGAACTGGCGGTGGAAGGCTTGGTCAGCCGCGTACAGGGCTCGGGCACAGTGGTAGCGCAGTTGCACCGTATCTCCAGCACGCTGGCCTTGCGCGACATTCATGAAGAAATTTTGGAGCGGGGTCACGCCCATACCAGCCAGGTGTTGCTGCTTGAAACCGTGCGCGCCACGGCCGCTATGGCCCGCGTATTTGGGCTCAACACGGGCGCCCGTCTGTTTCACTCGGTGCTGGTGCACTTTGAAAACCAGGTGCCCATCCAGCTGGAAGACCGCCATGTCAACCCGGCGTCTGTGCCAGACTATCTGAGCGCCAACTTCCACCTCACCACACCCACACATTACCTGCTGACCCATGCGCCCTTGACCGAAGCCAGTTACTCCATAGAGGCCGCCCAACCCAGTCTGGCAGAAGCCAAAAGCCTGCGCATCAAACGCACCGACCCCTGCCTGGTACTGACGCGCCGCACCGTGAGCGGCCAGCATGTGGCCAGCCAGGCGCGCCTGGTGTACCCCGGTATGCGCTACAGCCTGAGCGGCAAGTTTCAGCTATGAATAAAACCTTGAACGGTCACAGCATCGCCCTGGCCGACGTGCCCTCCAGCCCCTGGAAAAACGGCGGCGGCATCACGCGTGAACTCATCGCCTGGCCCAACGCCCAAGACTGGGTCTGGCGTCTGTCAGTAGCCGAAGTGCAAAGCAACGGTCCGTTCTCCAGCTTTCACGGTGTGCAGCGCTGGTTTGCCGTGCTGGCCGGCGCCGGTGTGCGCTTGACCCTGACCGACTCCGAGCAGCGTCAGTCCGCCCACGCACTCACCCCGCACAGCGCGCCCTTCTGTTTTGACGGTGCCACCCCGGTGTCCTGCGACCTGCTGGACGGTGCCACCCAAGACTTCAACCTGATGGTGCGCCAGGGCCAGGCCCGCGCACACATGCAGCGCGTCAGCGGTGAGTTGGCGCACACCACCACAGCAGACTGCACCGTAGCCCTTTATGCCAACGCTGCAGTTGCCCATCTTCGGGTTGGTAGCGTACCTGTTAGCGTTGCCCACCACACGCTGCATTGGCAGCCTGTGCCTGCTGGCACCGCCCTGCACGTGATAGCCAGCGATGCCTTGCTTCTGGAGATCACCCCATGCCGCTGACCCTTTGGCAACACTGCACCCTGGCCACCCTGCAAGCCCAATCCACAGAGCCCTACGGACTGGTAGAAGATGGCGCGCTGGTGGTTGAAGGCGAGCACCTGCGCTGGGTCGGGCGTCTGGCCGATTTGCCAGCCGACTTGCGCCAGCAGTGCCAGCAGACGAACGATGCGGGCGGGGCGCTCATTACCCCCGGCCTGATTGACTGCCACACCCACCTGGTCTACGGCG
>JBIKZP010000303.1:0-3906 GCA_044354655.1 Rhodoferax sp.
TGATTCTGCCGATTCACTGGCCCGCCTGGCGGCGGTGATTGAAAGCCGCCTGCCTCAACACGGTGGCGACCCCGAGGCCAGCTACGTGGCGCGCCTGTTGCACAAAGGCCCCGATGCTTTTCTGAAGAAGATTGGTGAAGAAGCCACCGAGGTGGTGATGGCCGCCAAGGACGCTGACCATGGCGGCGACAAAACCAAGATCGTTTATGAAGTGGCCGACCTGTGGTTTCACTGCATGGTGGCGCTGGCCCATTACGGCCTGACCCCGGCGCAGGTGGTGGCTGAGCTGGACCGGCGCGCGGGCACCAGCGGCATTGAAGAAAAAGCCTTGCGCAAGGTGTTGGAACGCGAAGGGCGAGGCGAATGAACAAGGGCCTGACCATGGAGATTTGTGTATGAAAGAAGAAATTGTCAGCAGCCACCCCGATTGTCTGTTTTGCAAAATTGTGGCGGGGAAAATTCCCTCCAAGTTGGTGTACCAGGACGATGAAATTTTCGCTTTTCACGACATTGCGCCGTGGGCACCCGTGCATTTCTTGATGATTCCAAAGCGGCACATTCCCTCGCTGGCACATGTGGGGCCGGAACACGCGGCCCTGCTGGGTCGCATGATGGTGCTGGCGCCACAACTGGCTTTGCAGGAAGGCTGTAATCCTTACCCGGAGGGCGGGTTTCGCCTGCTGAGCAATACGGGGGCCGAGGGGCGCCAGGAGGTGCATCACCTGCACATTCACGTGATGGGCGGGCCGCGTCCCTGGTTGCGGGGTTGATGCGGGTTAATATCGCGGGCTAGCAGGCGCGAAACTGGCTGCACGATTAAAATTGCTTACATTCGATAGGAGATATTCATGGGTTCATTTTCCATCTGGCATTGGTTGATTGTTTTATTGATTGTGGTGATGGTGTTTGGCACCAAAAAGCTCAAAAACCTCGGTGGCGACCTGGGTGGCGCTGTCAAAGGGTTTAAAGACGGTATGAAGGAAGGTGGCGCCAGCGCGGACGAGAAGCCTGCCGAAGCCACAGTCGCTGACGAGAAAACCACCATCGACGTGCAGGCCAAGCCTAAATCTTGATGTGTCCGAAGAGAACGTTCTTCGTTTCCACCTTGACTGCGCTTACGCATGATTGACCTGGGCATCTCCAAGCTCGCGCTCATTGGTGCTGTCGCGCTGGTGGTGATAGGGCCTGAAAAACTGCCGCGGCTGGCGCGTACATTGGGCACTATGCTGGGTAAAGCGCAGCGTTACGTGGCGGACGTCAAGGCAGAGGTCAACCGCTCCATTGAGCTTGAAGACCTTAAAAAGATGAAAGATTCGGTGGTGGACGCCTCGCAACAAATCGAGCAAAGCATCCAGACCCAGGCCGGCGACTTTGAAAAAACCTGGGCGGAAGCCACGGACACCGCATCGTCTAGCAGTTACAGCGACGTTTACACGCCAGTGGCTGAATACCGCAATCCGAAGAAAAAATGGCGTGTCAAGCAAGGCGCCACGCCCAATTGGTACAAAGCCCGTAGTGGCATTCGTACCCATGCCCAGTCGGGAGCCGCTCGGGTGGCCCGGTTTCGCCCCCAAAAGCAGATTTGATGACTGATTCCTCCAAAGACGACGAACTCGCGGGCACCGAACAGCCTTTTGTGCAACACCTGGTAGAGCTGCGTGACCGCCTGGTCAAAGCCATGGTTGGGATTGTGGTTGCTGCGGTGCTGTTGTCCATATTTCCTGGCCCGGCGGCTTTGTACGATTTGCTGGCAGCGCCCTTGGTGGCTCACCTGCCCAAAGGCGCCACGCTGATTGCTACTTCGGTTATTTCACCTTTCATGGTGCCTTTGAAGGTGCTGATGATGGCGGCTTTTCTGCTGGCTTTGCCGGTGGTGTTGTGGCAGGTTTGGGCCTTTGTCGCGCCGGGCCTTTATACCCATGAGAAGAAGCTGGTGCTGCCTCTGGTGGTGTCCAGCACGCTGCTGTTTTTCGTCGGTGTGGCGTTTTGTTACTTTTTTGTCTTTGGCCAGGTGTTCAGTTTTATCCAAAGCTTTGCGCCCAAAAGCATCACGGCCACCCCTGATATTGAAGCTTATCTGAGCTTTGTGCTGACCATGTTCATCGCCTTTGGCCTGGCCTTTGAAGTGCCGATTGTGGTGGTGGTGCTGGCGCGTATGCGCATTGTCAGCATCCAAAAGCTCAAGGACTTTCGCGGCTATTTTGTGGTGCTGGCCTTCATCATTGCGGCCATCGTCACGCCGCCTGACGTGGTGTCACAGTTAGCGCTGGCCATCCCCATGTGCCTGCTGTATGAAGTTGGCATCTGGGCCGCCAAGTTGTTCATCAAGCACACCCAGGCACCCGCAGAAGAAGAGGACAAGCCAGTTTCGTCCATGAGCCCTTGAAAAAGGGGCTGGCTAGTGAACAGGTTTAACGGCCGCCTGGGCGAGGCTTGGGCCGCACGCCCGGCGTCACTGAAATTTCCACCTTGGTATCGCGGCGCAACACACTGAACGGGGCAGCCGTGCCGGGTTTCAGGGCGGCCACGTTGGACAACAACTCCGACACATTGCTGATTGGCTTGCCGGCAACGCTGGTGATCAGGTCCCCTGGACGGATGCCGGCTTTGGCAGCCGGCCCGCTTTGCAGGACGCCGGTGATGATGACGCCTTGACCGCCTTTGATGCCAAAGGTTTCAGACAGTTCGGGCGACAGGTCGCTCGGTTCGACCCCGATCCAGCCCCGCGTGACTTGCCCATCTTTGACAATCCCTTCCAAAACCAGCTGGGCCGTGGACACCGGAATGGCAAAACCAATGCCCAGACTGCCCCCGGAGCGTGAGTAAATGGCGGTGTTAATGCCTTGCAAATTGCCTTGGGTGTCCACCAAGGCGCCGCCGGAGTTGCCCGGGTTGATGGCCGCGTCGGTCTGGATGAAGTTCTCGAAGGTGTTGATGCCCAACTGATTGCGCCCCAGCGCGCTGACAATGCCACTTGTGACGGTTTGCCCCACCCCGAACGGGTTACCAATGGCCAGCACCTGGTCGCCCACCTGCAGTTGATCGGAGTTGCCCCAGACAATCACGGGCAGCCGGTCCAGTTCAATTTTGAGTACAGCCAGGTCGGAGTCGGGGTCGGTGCCGATAACTTTGGCCCTGGCGTGGCGGCCGTCATTGAGGATGACGTCAATTTCATCGGCACTTTCCACCACGTGGTTATTGGTCAGAATAAAGCCGCTGGCGCTCACAATCACGCCACTGCCCAGGCCCACTTGCGGCTCGTTGCCTTGCTCACCAAAAAAGAAGTTGAACCAGGGGTCGTTGCTGTGCGGGTTTTTACGCGCCGCCTTGCTGGTGTTGATGCTGACCACCGCCGCCGACGCCTTTTGTGCAGCCAGTCTGAAGCTACCCGTGGGAGCAGCGCCAAGTGGCCCGGAGGGCGCCAGTTGCAAGCCCAACTGGGAGGGGCGCAGCAGTGGCAGCAAGGGCCAATCGGGCTTCAGGGTGTTCACCACAAAAAGGGTCGCCAGCAAGACCGTGACGGTTTGGGCAAACAACAACCAGAGACGTTTCATGGACAAAGTTCAGGCACGTGGCCTGCCGGGTAAAAAGGCGGGGAAGGAGGTTTCGAATGGCTCAAATTGTAGGCGTGCAATGGACAAATTGCTGCGAACCGATGGGATTCCACCTGATGGGCAGATGGGGTTGCGTGAACCAATTTAAAGCACAATCAAGCCAAGATCCGATGCCTGCGGACCTGTTCAAATGATTCAACGCAAGTTTTCCCATGACCGATCGCCACCAACTCCTGAAGACCTTTGATGCTTTGTTGCAGCCTGAGCGCTTTCGCGACTACGGCCCTAACGGTTTGCAAGTGGAAGGCCGCATGCAGGTGCGAAAAATCGTCTCCGGAGTGACCGCCAGTCT
>JBIKZP010000304.1:0-3880 GCA_044354655.1 Rhodoferax sp.
ACGAGATTGACACCGCCCTGCGACCCAATGGCAACTCCGGCATGCTGGTGACCACCTTTGACGCCTACGCCAACTACCAGCAGCAGCGCGGCTCCAACACCGCCTGGACCTGGGAACACCAGGCCATGACGCGGGCCCGCTGTGTGCTGGGCGACGAGCCCTTGCGCCAGCGCTTTGAGGCGGTGCGCCTGGCCGTCATTGGCGCCCCCCGCAACCACGCCGAGCTCATGCAGGAAATTGTGAGCATGCGCAACCGGGTGCGCGCAGCCCATCCGATCAAGGGCGAACACAAGGACGCCTTGTTTGATGTCAAACACAGCGCGGGCGGCATGATCGATGTCGAATTCGTCATGCAGTACCTGGTGCTGTCGCACGCTGCGCAGTACCCGGAGCTGATGCAAAACGCCGGCAATATTGCCCTGCTGGAGCGTGCTGAAGCCCTGGGCTTGCTGCCCGCTGGCGTGGGCCACGGCGCGGCTGACGCCTACCGCGAACTGCGCCACGTGCAACACCGCGCCCGCCTCAATGAAGAGCCCACCCAGGTAATGCTGCCGGCCCTGCAACCCCAACGCGAGGCCGTGCTGGCCTTGTGGCAGGCAGTGTTTGGCCCCATTTAAAATGCGAGGGTCGCGACGGGAGGAACTGGGCTTGCTCAGTGGTTTAGCCGTCACACGACCATCGCCATAACAACCCAAAACGAAATCGTTTCATGCATCTCATTCAGCGTCACCCCCTCGCCACCGCTCTGATCGTGCTTGCCATGGCAGGCGGCGCTGGCGCCTGGTTCTACAGCAAAAAAGACAAGCCTGCCGCCCCGGCGCCAGCCGCTGCCGCAGCCCCTGCCGCAGCGCCAGCCAATGCCGCTCGCCCGGCGCTGACGGTCACCACCATCGTGCCGCAACGCAGCGAGTTGCCCATTGCGCTCAGCGCCAACGGCAACGTGGCGGCCTGGCAGGAAGCCAGCATCGCCGGGGAGCTGAACGGCTTGCGCCTGGCGGAAGTCCTGGTGAATGTGGGCGACGTGGTGCAGCGCGGTCAGTTGCTGGCGCGCTTTGCCACCGACAGCATCCAGACCGACGTGGCCCAAGCCCGCGCCGGTGTAGCCGAGGCCACGGCCCAGGCGGCTGAAGCCAGCGCCAATGCCGACCGGGTGCGCACGCTGCAAAACACCGGCACCTTCAGCGCCCAGCAAATGAAGCAAATTCTCACCGCCGAGCAAACCGCCAAGGCGCGCGTGGAATCTGCGGTGGCCAGCTTGGCTGCACAAACCCTGCGGCTGCAAAACACCCAGGTGCTCAGCCCCGACAGCGGCGTGATCTCCGCGCGCAACGCCACCGTGGGCGCGGTACCCGGCAACGGCATGGAACTGTTTCGCCTGATACGCCAGGGCCGGTTGGAGTGGCGCGCTGAAGTCACCTCCAGCGAGCTCGCCCGCCTGCGCCCCGGCACACCGGTGCTGGTCAGCGCCGCCAGTGGTGCGCAACGCACCGGCCGCGTGCGCATGGTGGGCCCCACCGTCGACCCGCAAACCCGAGCCGGGCTGGTGTATGTCGACCTGCCCAGCCCCAGCGGCGCCCAAATGGGCGCCACCTTTTTGCCGGGCATGTTCGCCAAGGGAGAATTTGAACTTGGCAAGTCCAGCGGCTTGACCGTGCCACAACAAGCCGTGGTGGTGCGCGACGGCTTTAGCTACGTGTTTCGCCTGAACCCGGACCAGCGCGTGAGTCAACTCAAGGTGCAGGTGGGGCGACGGGTGGGCGAGCGACTGGAGGTGTTGCAGGGGCTTGATGCGCAAGCCGTGCTGGTGGCCAGTGGCGCCGGTTTCCTGAACGACGGCGACCTGGTGAAACAGGTCACCGCCCCGGCGGTCCCGCCCGCGGTGACGGTGGCGCCAGCTGCTGCTGCCAGCGCAGCCAAGTAAGCAGGAGCGCGCGTGAACTTTTCCTCGCTCTCCATCAAGCACCCCATTCCGGCCATCATGCTGTTTGCGCTGCTGTCGCTGGCCGGCCTGCTGGCTTTCAAAAGCAGCGTGGTGCAGGACTTCCCCGATATTGAACTGCCGATCGTGACCGTCAGCGCCAGTTTGTCGGGCGCCGCCCCGGCACAGCTCGAAACCGAGGTGGCGCGCAAACTGGAAAACTCAGTGGCGACCTTGCAAGGCGTCAAAAACATTTACACCAAAGTGCTGGACGGCGAAGTGACGGTGACGGTCGAGTTCGTCCTGGAAAAACCCATTGCCGAAGCCGTCAATGACGTGCGCGACGCCGTGGCCCGCGTGCGCGCAGACCTGCCAGCAGACCTGCGTGACCCATCGGTCACCAAGGCCTCCACCGCCGGCCGGGTGGTGATGACCTTTACGGCCGTTGCCGCCCCCGGCAACAACCCGCTGGACGAACAGGCCCTGAGCTGGCTGGTGGACAACAACGTGGCCAAGCGCCTGCTCAGCGTGCCCGGTGTGGGCGCTGTGAAACGCATGGGCGGGGTTAACCGCGAGGTGCGCGTGACGCTGGACGCCGCCAAGATGGCCGCCTTGCGGGTGACGGCGCTCGATGTGTCGCGCCGGCTCAAGCTGGTGCAGCAGGAAACGCCAGGCGGGCGCGGTGACATCAGCGGCGCCGAGCAGTCGGTGCGCACCATTGCCACGGTCGGCACGGCGGCTGAACTGGCGCGCCTGCAAATTGCCCTGGCAGACGGGCGCACCCTGCAACTTGACCAGGTGGCCACGGTCGAAGACACCGTGGCCGAGCCGCGTTCGCTGGCCACCCAGGATGGACGTACGGTCGTGGGTTTTGAGGTGTTTCGCACCAAAGGCGCCAGCGAGGTGGACGTCGCTCGCGGTGTGAGCGCCGCCGTGGCCGAGCTGCAAGTGCGGCACCCACAAATGGTGCTCAAGCAAGCCATCGACAACGCGCAACCGGTGGCCGAGAACTTCCAGGGCTCCATGGAGCTGCTGTACGAAGGGGCGCTGCTGGCGGTGCTGGTGGTGTGGTGGTTTTTGCGCGACTGGCGCGCCACCCTGGTGGCGGCAGCGGCGCTGCCCTTGTCCATCATTCCCACCTTTTTGGGCCTGATGTATTTTGGCTACACCTTGAACACCGTCACGCTGCTGTCCTTGGCATTGGTCGTGGGTGTGCTGGTTGACGACGCGATTGTGGAGATCGAGAATATCGAGCGCCATTTGCGCATGGGCAAGCCGCCCTTTCAAGCCGCCATGGAAGCCGCCGATGAAATTGGCATGGCCGTGATTGCCACCACGTTTGCGCTGGTGGCGGTGTTTCTGCCCACCGCCTTCATGGGTGGTGTGCCGGGTCTGTTCTTCAAGCAATTCGGCTGGACCGCGGTGCTGGCGATTCTGGCCTCGCTGGTGGTGGCGCGCTTGCTCACCCCCATGATGGCGGCCTACCTGTTAAAGCCCCACACCCCCAAAGCATCCGCTGCGGCAGCCTCCGAAGACGGCCTGCTCATGACTGCCTACATGCGCGCCATGCGCTGGTGCCTGCGCCACCGCCTGGTCACCGCCGTGTGCGCTGGCCTGTTCTTTGTGGGCTCCATCTCGTTGGTGCCGCTGTTACCCACCGGCTTTGTGCCCGCCGCTGACCGCGGCCAGACCCAGATCACGCTGGAACTGCCCCCCGGCAGCACCTTGGCAGAAACCCGAGCCGTGGCGGAGCAGGCGCGTCTGGCCAGCATGCAGATACCACACGTCAAAAGCGTCTTCAGCTCTATTGGTGGTGGCTCCAGCGGTGACGCTTTCGCGCCAGGGGCTTCTGCCGAGGCGCGCCGTGCCGTGCTGACCCTGATCACCTCGCACCGCGATGAGCGCAGCGACTCCATGGCCGACATTGAAGCGCAACTGCGCCAGCAACTGGGCAATATTGCG
>JBIKZP010000305.1:0-3867 GCA_044354655.1 Rhodoferax sp.
TCAGCCGGGCCTAGCACCTGGTTGGCAATGATGCAGCGGCGCGCGCCGGCGGCTACGCCAATGCCGAGCTGGTAAATGGTGGCAAAGGTCAAGCCCCAGGCGCCGGCCTGCAACTGCATGGCAAACAGTTCGGGCGACATGGTGGTTTTACCGTGCGGCGCCAGGTGCACCCCTTTGCGGTTGGCAAAGTCTTGCATCCAGCGCAGGTTGTGTTGCAGGGCAGAACGCTGAATCACCGCCAGCGGGTAGGGCAGGTCGTCATGCAGCAGATGCCAGCCGCGCGCCGCCAGGTCAGCGGCGGGGGTGTCGGCCAGGCTCGCAGGAAAACTTTTGTACTGCCCGTTGAGCAAAAAATCGCCGGGCGGGGTGCATGCGGTGGTTGGGCTGGAGGGCATCAGGGGGCTTTCAGTGATCAGCTTTCAATAAACGGCGCAGGTAACGCCCGGTGTGGCTGGCTGGGTTGGCGGCAATGTCTTCTGGCGTGCCTACGCCCACCACGGTGCCGCCGCCGGCGCCCCCTTCGGGGCCCATGTCAATCAGCCAGTCGGCGGTTTTGATGACGTCCAGATTGTGCTCAATCACCACGATGGTGTTGCCGGCGTCGCGCAACTGGTGCAAGACCTTGAGCAATAAATCTATATCGGCAAAGTGCAGGCCGGTGGTGGGCTCGTCCAGGATGTAGAGGGTGCGGCCGGTGTCACGCTTGGAGAGCTCCAGCGCCAGCTTGACGCGCTGGGCCTCACCGCCCGACAGCGTGGTGGCAGCCTGCCCCAGGCGAATGTAGGACAGGCCCACATCCAGCAAGGTGTGCAGCTTGCGCGCAATGGTGGGGATGGACTTGAAGAACTCGTGCGCGGCTTCTACCGTGAGGTCCAGCACCTGGGCAATGTTCTTGCCTTTGTACAGCACCTCCAGCGTCTCGCGGTTGTAGCGCTGGCCCGCGCAGACGTCGCAGGGCACGTAGACGTCGGGCAGGAAGTGCATCTCCACTTTCACCATGCCGTCGCCCTGGCAGGCCTCGCAGCGGCCACCGGCCACGTTGAAGGAAAAGCGACCGGGGCCGTAACCGCGCTCGCGTGCCACCGGTACCTCGGCCATCAGCTCGCGAATCGGCGTGAACAGGCCGGTGTAGGTGGCAGGGTTGGAGCGCGGCGTGCGGCCAATGGGCGACTGGTCGACGTTGATGACCTTGTCGAAGTACTCAATGCCCTCAATCGACTCGTGCGGTGCCGGTTCGTCATGCGCGCGGTAAATGGTGCGCGCCACGGCGGTGTACAGGGTGTCGTTAACCAGCGTGGACTTGCCCGAGCCCGAGACGCCGGTCACGCAGGTGAACAAACCCACGGGGAAGTCGGCGTTGACGTGTTTGAGGTTGTGGCCGCTGGCGCCGACGATGCGAATAGCCTGCTTGTCGCCCAGTGTGGCCTGGTGCAGCGCTTCGCGTTCGGCGCGCCGAGTGGCTTGCGGGCTGGGCGCAAAGCGCGAGGGCTTGCCCAAGGCCGGCTTGGCTTTCTCGCTGGCCAGCCAGGGTGTGCGCGAGGTCGGAACGGCAATTTCCAGCGTATGCGCCAGGTACTTGCCGGTGAGCGACTCGGGGTTGGCCTTGACCTGCTCGAAGGTGCCTTGCGCAATCACGCGTCCGCCATGCACGCCGGCACCCAGGCCCATGTCAATGACGTGGTCGGCCGCGCGCATCATGTCTTCGTCGTGTTCCACCACCAGCACGCTGTTGCCAATGTCGCGCAAATGTTTGAGGGTGTCGATCAGGCGGTCGTTGTCGCGCTGGTGCAGGCCGATGCTGGGCTCGTCGAGCACGTACATCACCCCGGTCAAGCCGGAGCCGATTTGCGACGCCAGCCGGATGCGCTGCGACTCACCGCCGCTGAGCGTTTCGGCGCTGCGGTCCAGGCTGAGGTAATTGAGGCCGACGTCGTTCAAAAATTTCAGGCGCAGGCCAATCTCGCGCACCACCTTGCTGGCAATCTCGCCCTTGGCGCCGTGCATGTGCAAGTGGTTGAAGTAGTCAAAACTTTCGGCCAGTGTGCTGTGGCTGATCTCAAAAATGGCGCGCGCCTGGGCGCCTTCGCCAATCTTGACGTGGCGCGCTTCGCGGCGCAGGCGTGAGCCGCCGCACTCGGGGCAGGGCTGCACGCTGCGGTAGCGCGACAACTCTTCGCGAACCAGCGTGGAGTCGGTCTCGCGGTAGCGCCGCTGCATGTTGGGAATAATGCCTTCGAAGGGGTGTCTCTTGCTGACTTTCTTGCCCTGCGAAGCGCCGGAATCCATCACGTAGCTGAATTTGATGTCTTCCTCGCCAGAGCCGTGCAGGATCACGTGTTGCAGTGTGGCGGGCAGCGATTCAAAGGCGAGATCGATGTCAAACTTGTAGTGCGCGGCCAGGCTCTCCAGCATGGCAAAGTAATAGGCGTTGCGCCGGTCCCAGCCTTTGATGGCGCCGCTGGCCAGGCTCAGCGAGGGGAAGGCCACCACGCGGGCCGGGTCAAAAAACTCTTGCGCGCCCAGGCCGTCGCAGGCCGGGCAGGCGCCCATGGGGGAGTTGAAAGAAAACAGCCGGGGCTCAAGCTCGCTGATGGAGTAGCTGCACACCGGGCAAGAAAACTTGGCGTTGAAGAGGTGTTCTTTGGGCTGGTGTTGGCTGTCTTTACTTTCTTTGATTTCTTTGCTTTCTTTACCGTCCATCTCTACGGCAATGGCGCGGCCGCCGGCCACGCGCAAGGCCGCCTCAAAACTCTCAGCCAGGCGTTGCTTCAGGTCGGGGCGCACCTTGAGGCGGTCAATCACCACATCAATGTCGTGCTTCTCGGTTTTCTTCAGGGTGGGCAGCTGGTCAAATTCATAGGCTTGGCCGTTGACGCGAAAGCGCACATAGCCTTGGGCCTGCATATCGGCAAACACGTCTTGAAATTCGCCTTTTTTCTCACGCGCCAGCGGCGCCAGAATCATCAGCCGGGTGTCGGGTGGCAAGGCCAGCACGGCGTCCACCATTTGGCTGACGGTCTGGGCTTGCAGGGGCAAGCCGTGGTCGGGGCAGTAGGGTGTGCCGGCGCGGGCAAACAGCAGACGCAGGTAGTCGTGAATCTCGGTCACCGTGCCCACGGTGGAGCGCGGGTTGTGTGAGGTGGCCTTTTGTTCAATCGAGATGGCGGGCGACAGGCCTTCAATCACGTCCACATCGGGCTTGTCCATGAGCTGCAAGAATTGGCGCGCGTAGGTGGACAAGCTTTCTACATAGCGGCGCTGGCCTTCGGCGTACAGCGTGTCAAACGCCAGACTGGACTTGCCTGAGCCGCTCAAACCGGTGATGACCACCAGCTGGTTGCGCGGAATATCCAGGTCGATGTTTTTGAGGTTGTGGGTGCGTGCGCCGCGTATGCTGATCTGGCGGGTGTGCAGGGGCTCTGACAAACGATCGGTCAGGCGCGCCAGTGCTGCATCGCCCGCAGGGTCGGCGTCAGGGCTGGAATCAGTGCGGGAGTCTGCGGGTAAATGGGGCATGGGGGTCTGGGGCGCGGGCAAGGGCAACAAGGTGAAAAAAATGAAAAAGCTGAAATTAGCCGGTTCAGGGCCGCCGGCAGACAAGCCGGCGCCCTGTGGGCAACCCGCAATCATAGGCTTTTGCCAATGATTCGTCAGGCCCGCGCGCTGGCCTGCAGGCGGTTAGTGGGGTTCTTTTCGCTCCGGCAGCTGGCTGCTGCGGCTAACCTCGAGCAGCCAGGTCTGGAACAGCGCCACCACGGCCCGGTGTGAGTCGTCCTGCTCGGAACGCTCGCCGGGCTCAACAAACCAGTAGCCCATGACCCCGGTGAGCTCATGCCCATCCAGGCGGCGCAGGCGGTTTTCGCGCAG
>JBIKZP010000306.1:0-3862 GCA_044354655.1 Rhodoferax sp.
TAGGCCGCTGCGGGCTTGCAGGGCGTCCAGGCCCACGGGGTCAAAGCCCAGTGCGTGCAGCAAGACACTTTCGGCGACAGGACGAGCATCCGTCTCGGGCGCCTCGGTCTCATCGTGGGTGGCCAGGTGCTCCAGCTTGAGCTCCTCAAGCACGTCTTGCGCCGACTCCACCAGCTTGGCGCCCTGGCGAATCAGGGCGTGGCAGCCGCGCGATTGCGTGGTGTGAATGGAGCCTGGAATGGCAAACACCTCCTTGCCCTGTTCGGCCGTCAGTCGCGCGGTAATCAGTGAGCCCGACTTGAGCGCGGCCTCCACCACCAGCGTGCCCTGCGCCAGTCCGGCAATCAAGCGGTTGCGTTTGGGAAAGTTGGCCGGTAGCGGCGGCGTACCCAGCAGGTATTCGCTCACCAGCAGGCCGCGTTGTGCAATGCGGTGCGCCAACTCGCGGTGTTGGGCCGGGTACACACGGTCCAGCCCGGTACCCACCACGGCCACCGTTGCTAACGTTGCGACTGTCGCGCCCGTTGTAAAGAGGCCGTCTGCTGACATGCCTTCCAGCGCACCTTCGTGTGCGGCCCCGTCCACGCCCAGCGCCAGGCCCGACACGATCGTCAGCCCGGCTTGTGCCAGCGCCTTGGCAAAATGCCGGGCGTTGGCCGCCCCTTGTGGCGTGGGGTTGCGGCTGCCGACCACGGCCAGGCTGCGCGCCAAGCTGTCAGGCCCCAAGCCGGGCGCCCCCAGCGTGAACAGCATCAAGGGCGGGTCCTCCATGTTCAGCAGCCCAGCCGGGTACAGCGGGTCGCCCAGCGTCAACAGGCGGCGTGGGGCGCCTTCAGGCCCTGATTCATTGAGCCAGCGCCAGGTGCGTTCGAGTTGTTCGGCCAGTTCGGGCGGCGGCGTCAGCAGGCCTTTGACCTGTTTGGGGCTGGCCAGTTTCGCCAGTGCGGATTCGGCTTGCGCAAAGATGGTCTCAGGCAGGCCGCAGGCAGCCAATAGTTCACGCGCTTTGTCATTGCCCACGCCAGGCGTGAGGGCCAGTCGCAGCCAGGCGGACAGTTCTTCGTAGGTCATAGCCATCCCTCTTTAACGTGGGTTGACCAGGTGGTCGCCCACGCGCACCCGGTGGGTGGTGTTGAGCACCAGCGCATAAGAAATTTTCTCGAAGGTGCGAAACACCATGAGCAGCCCATTGCGCTCGTCGGGCAGCTGCAGCTGGGGCTGCTGGGGGTCGGTCTTGTCGATGAAGGGTTCGCCCTGGCTCAAAATGGCCAGCACATGGCCTACCTCCAGTTGCTCGCGCCAACCGCGGTTCACGGTGACCACTTGGTTTTGCCCGGCGTTGACCACCGCACTGCCGTGGATTGACACCACACGGGCGTCTACCGCTTGCTGTGGCGCGTGCGGCCGGTACGCCATGAATTCGCGCGCGGGCAGGGGCAGCAGACGGTCTCCCACGCGAATCTCTTCTTGCGCGCTCACCAGTTCGAGCGTGGCGGGCTGCGTGGTTTCGCGCCGGCTCAAGCGCGCCAGGCCAATGTACTGCGCCTCATGGCCCAGCAATTCGCCGCTTTGGGGGTCGCTCAGAACGCGGGTACTGCGCATCACACGCAGCAAGGGCGCGTCCTGCTGCGCCGGCCAAGTCAACGTGCCGGGCAGGCTGCTGCGGGCGTAAGCCCGGTCGCCGGTGCCGAGCAAGACCCGGCCTTCAGGGGTGGCCACAATGCGCGCTGCTGCTTGCAGCTCAGCTTCATCCAGCATGACCGATTGCGTGAGAAACGGTTCAATCACGTGGTTGGGCAAGGGCGCCAAGCGCTTGTCGGGCAGGGTCTGCACGCGGATACGTGGCGATAGCCGCACCGTGGGCGTGGGGTCTGGCGCCAGCGAAGGTGTCGGCACGCGGGTGGGCATGGGCGAGGCGGCTGTCTGCCCCGAGGTTTGGGCCAGGCTTGGTGCACAGAGCGCAAACAACAGGGCTGTAGGTAACAGACGGCGCCAGAACGACGCGATGCGGTGTGACATGAAGTTCCCCCTGAAGCGTTATCCAAGACCGTAGTCAGTCTGGCAACACTGTTTATTGATGCACCTAATATCGCACAATTTCAGGTTCTGACCCAGCCTCAAGCCTGGGTGGAAACCCCGTGTCGCAGGCGGTTTGAAAAATTGGCGAAAATACAGCATTCCTGAAGATCATTCCATGGCCCTACTTTCTATCCTCTGTTTTCCCGATCCCAAGCTCAACCAAGTGGCGCGTCCCATCGCTGCCGTTGACGCCCGTATTCAAACCCTCATTGCTGACATGCTGGAGACCATGTACGACGCCAAAGGCATTGGCCTGGCCGCCACGCAGGTGGACGTGCATGAACGCCTGATCGTGATCGACGTGTCTGAAGAGCGCGACGAACCGTTGGTGCTGATCAACCCCGAGCTGGTCTGGACCAGCGCCGAGACCCACCTGAATGAAGAAGGCTGCCTCTCGGTGCCCGGTATTTATGACGGTGTGAAGCGCTTTGATGCGGTCAAGGTCAAGGCCCTTGACGCCCAGGGCAAGTTGCAGCTGATTGAAGCCGACGGCCTGCTCTCGGTCTGCATCCAACACGAGATGGACCACCTGATGGGCAAGGTATTTGTGGAATACCTGTCACCGCTCAAACGCAACCGCATCAAAACCAAAATGCTCAAAACCCAGCGCGAGGACCGCGCTTGAGGCTTATCTTTGCGGGCACGCCAGAGTTTGCCCGCGTAGCGCTAGAGCAGCTCCATGCGGCGGGCCATGACATCGTGCTGGTGCTGACCCAGCCGGATCGTCCCGCCGGGCGCGGTCTGAAATTACAGCCCTCGGCCGTCAAACAATTTGCCCTTGACCACAGCCTGAACCTGGCGCAGCCGCGCAGCCTGCGGCTGGATGGCAAATTCCCCGAAGACGCGCAGGACGCCCGCGAAGCCATGGCCGCCGCCCAAGCCGATGCCATGGTGGTAGCAGCCTATGGGCTGATCTTGCCGCAGTGGGTGCTGGACGCCCCCCGCCTCCACTGCTTCAACATCCACGCCTCGCTGTTGCCACGCTGGCGCGGTGCGGCGCCGATTCACCGTGCGATTGAAGCCGGAGACACCCAGACCGGCATCACCATCATGCAGATGGACGCTGGTCTGGACACCGGTGACATGCTGCTGGTGGCGCAACTCCCCATCAGCGAACACGCCACCACCGCCAGCCTGCATGACGCGCTGGCCCATCTGGGTGGTCAACTGATGGTTCAGGCGCTGGAACTGGCGCAACACGGCCGCTTGCAACCGCGCCCGCAAACCGCCGAGGGTGTTTGCTACGCGCACAAGATAGAGAAGCACGAGGCCGCCATTGACTGGTCGCAAGACGCCTTGGCGATCAGCCGGCGCGTGCGCGCTTTCAACCCCTTTCCCGGCGCCAGTGCGGTGCTCGCAGGCGAGACCCTCAAGGTCTGGGGCGCCGAGCCCCGGCCTGCGCCTGCTGACCACGTCGCCCCGCCCGGCCAGATTCTGGCGGTCACCGCCGACGGCATTGACGTGCAGGCGGGCCAGTCGGTCTTGACGCTGACCGAGTTGCAACGCCCCGGCGGCAAACGCCTGCGCGTGGCCGACTTTGCACGCGGCTTCGAGCTGCGCCCGGGCATGGCGTTTGAGCAAGGGGGGGCCTGATGTTTTTGTCACGCCAGTACCAACGCCACCCCGAGTTTCGCGTGGGCGTGCTGCAAATGATGGACGCCGCCCCGGGTATTGCCGCCTGGGGCTTGATGACCGGCGTGGCCATGGTCAAGTCGGGCTTGAGCACCTTTGAAGCCTTGCTGATGAGCCTGTTGGTGTTTGCGGGCAGCGCCCAACTCGCCGC
>JBIKZP010000307.1:0-3859 GCA_044354655.1 Rhodoferax sp.
GCGCCAGCAGCAGCAAGCCGTCATTGAGGTGGAAGACAACGGACCGGGCTTGTCAGAGGCTGATCTGGGCCATGTGTTCGAGCGCTTCTGGCGTGCCAGCGAGTTGCACGGCGGCTGTGGCCTGGGCCTGGCCATCGTCAACGAAATTGCGCACCGCCACGGCGGCACCGCCAGCGCTGCTGTGGTGCAGCCGCACGGCTTGCGCATCACCCTGGTGTTGCCGCTGGGGGCTTGAATGGTTGAATGGTTGAATGGTTGAATGGTTGAGTGGGTGGGTGGATTAGCCCAGCCGCAAGCCGCTGCCCACCTCAAACCAGTTGGCGTGTGCGGCGCTGGCCGAGAGGCCCACGCTGTCGCCCACATGCACCGCGCTTTGTGGGGCCACGCGCACGGTGACGGTGCCGGTGGCGGTTTTCACCACCACAAAAGTGTCGGCGCCAGTAGGCTCCACCAGCGTGACCTGGCCGCGCCAGGTGGCCGCATCGGACAGATGGATATGTTCAGGGCGCAAGCCCAGCAGGGCTTGCTCGACGCTTGGGCAGTTCAAGGCGAGCGTGCCGCCGTCAAAACCAAATTGCCCGCTGGCGCCAGCCACCTCTACGCGCCCCCTGATGAAGTTCATGGTGGGTGAGCCGATGAAGCCTGCCACGTAGGTATTGGCCGGACGGCTGTAAATATCGTCGGGCGTGCCGATTTGTTGCAGGATGCCGTCCTTCATGACGGCAATGCGGCTGCCCAGCGTCATGGCTTCAATCTGGTCGTGCGTGACATAGACGCTGGTGATGCCCGAGGCCTGGTGCAAACGCTTGATCTCGGCACGCATTTCCACGCGCAGCTTGGCGTCCAGGTTACTCAAGGGTTCGTCAAACAAAAACAGCTGCGGATCACGCGCCAGGGCCCGGCCCATGGCCACGCGCTGGCGCTGCCCACCCGAGAGTTGCGCGGGGCGGCGCTCCAGCAGGTGCTCAATTTGCAGCATGGCGGCCACCTCGTTGATGCGTTGGGTACGCGCCGCTTTGGGCACTTTGCGCATCTCCAGCGCAAAACCAATGTTGTCGGCCACGCTCATGGTGGGGTACAGGGCGTAGCTCTGGAACACCATGGCAATGTCGCGCTGCGCCGGGGCCACGCCCACCACGTTGCGCCCGGCAATTTTGAGCTCGCCCTCGGTCGGCTCTTCCAGACCGGCAATGATGTTGAGCAAGGTGGACTTGCCGCAGCCCGAGGGGCCCACCAGAATCAGGAACTCGCCAGGGGCGACGTCGATCTCGATCTTCTTCAGCACCTCGACCGCTTTGTCGCCCTTGCCATAGACCTTGCGGATACCCGCGATTTGAAGTGATGCTGCCATGACGTTTATCCTTTCACAGCACCGGCTGTGAGTCCTTTCACAAAATACTGACCGGCCAGCACATACACCAGCATGGTGGGCAGGCCAGCAATGACCGCCGCAGCCATGTCCACGTTGTAACTTTTCACGCTGCTGGAGGTGTTGGCCATGTTGTTCAGGCCCACCGTGATGGGCTTGCTGTCAGCGCCACTGAAGGCCACGCCAAACAAAAAGTCGTTCCAGATGTTGGTGAACTGCCAGATCAGCGTCACCATCAGGATGGGCGTGGACATGGGCAGCACGATGCGCCAGAAAATGCGCCAGAAACCCGCACCGTCCATGCGCGCCGCATTCACCAGCTCTTTGGGGATGGCGGTGTAGTAGTTGCGAAAAAACAGCGTGGTACCGGCCAGCCCGGCAATGCAGTGCACCATCACCAGCCCGCCCAGTGAACTGGAGAGGCCCAGATAACCGAGCACTTGGCTCATCGGCAACAGCACCACCTGGAACGGCATGAACACGCCAAACAGCATGAAGCCAAACAGCAGCTCGCTGCCCTTGAACTTCCAGAGGCTCAGCACGTAACCGTTGATGGCGCCCCAAGCGGTAGAAATCAGCACCGCGGGCACGGCCATGATGACGGAGTTCCAGAAATAGGGCTTGAGGCCACGGCAGTCGACGCCGGTGCAGGCGGTAGACCAGGCCAGGCCCCACGCCTCGAAGTTGAGCGACGTGGGCAGACTCAGCAGGTTGCCCGAGCGAATTTGCTCGGCGTCCTTGAAGGAGGTGACCAGCATCACATAAAGCGGCGCCAGAAAAAAGAAAGCGGCCAGCAGCAGCACTGCGTAAATGGCGATGCGGGGCAGGTGTTTAGCGGTCATGGGGTTTGGCACGCAGCTCGCTGTAAAGGTAAGGCACCACCAGGGCGGCCACCAGGGCCAGCATCATGGTGGCGCTGGCGGCGCCCAGGCCAATCTGGCCGCGGGTGAAGCTCATCACGTACATGAAGGTGGCGGGCACGTCCGACGCATAACCGGGCCCACCCGCAGTGAGCGCCATCACCAGGTCAAAACTTTTAATCGACAGGTGCGAGAGCACCAAGACGGTGGAGAACACCACGGGCCGCAAAATGGGCAGGATGATGCGCCAGTAGATGCGGGGCAGGCTGGCGCCGTCCATTTGCGCGGCCTTGATGATGCTGTCGTCAATGCCACGCAGCCCAGCCAGGCTCAGGGCCATGGCAAACCCGGCAGACTGCCAGATGCCGGCAATCACCACGCAGTAAATGGCGGTGTCACTTTGCACCAGCCAGTCAAACGAGAAGCTGGCCCAGCCCATATCGTGCATGAGCTTTTCCAGCCCGAGGCTGGGGTTGAGCATCCACTTCCAGGCGGTGCCGGTCACAATGAAAGACAGCGCCATGGGGTAGAGATAGACCGTGCGCAGCACGCCTTCGGCGCGCACTTTTTGGTCCAGAAAAATAGCCAGTGCCATACCCAGCAGCATGGAGCCGCCCACGTACAGCACGCTGAAAATTCCCAGGTTCTTCAGCGCCACCAGCCAGCGGTCCATTTCCCACAACCGCAGGTACTGCTCCAGGCCCACAAACTCGTCGTAATTGGGCAGCATGCGCGAGGCCGTCATGGACAGCACGCCGTTCCAGATCATGAAGCCATAGATGAAGGCAAAGCCCAGCACAAAGCCCGGTGCAATCACCAGCTTAGGCAACAGGTTTTCAAGGTTTTTCATGGGCTGGCCAGACAAGGCGAGAGAGAGAAAAAGCTACCCCGCCAGCCCCAGCCCTGCAAAACAGAGCCGGGGGTTGGCAGGGTGGGGAGGCATGACGGGCATGCCGTCAGTGGCTTACTTAGTGGCTTACTTGGTGGCAGCAGCCTTGGCAATGTTTTTCATGCCATCGGCGACCGAGATTTTGTCGTCGTTCCAGAACTGGCTGACGGCGTCTTTGATGGCGCCTTCAGCGGCTGGCTTGATCGCCATGCCGTGGGCCACGGAGGGCACCAGGCCACCGGTTTTGGCGGTGTCCACAAAGTCCTTGCTGGAGAGCTTGGCGCAGTCGTCAAATTTGGCCATGCTCATGTTCAGACGCACCGGAATGGAACCCTTGTTCAGGTTGAAAACTTCCTGAAACTCGGTGCCCATGATGGCGGCTGCCAGGTCGCCCTGGGCTTTTTGTGCGGCTGCGTCTTTCAGCTTGAACATGGCAAAGGAGTCCACGTTGAAGGTGTAGGCGTTGGCGGTGCCGGGGGCGGCGGCGCAGATGTAGTCTTTGCCGGGCACTTTGCCAGCGGCTGAGAACTCGCCCTTGGCCCAGTCACCCATGAACTGGAAGGCTGCCTTTTCCTGGATCACCATGGCGGTGGCCAGGTTCCAGTCGCGGCCGGAGGCGGCAGCGTCGGTGTAACCCTTGACCTTGCGGAAGGTTTCCAGCGATTTCTTCATGGTGTCGCTCGACAGGGCTTTGGGGTCGAGCTTGATCAGCGCGTCGGTGTAGAACTTGGCACCGCCTAC
>JBIKZP010000308.1:0-3851 GCA_044354655.1 Rhodoferax sp.
ACCAGAAACATGCGCCAGCGGGAGAACGCAAAGGCCCCCAGATGCCGGGCCGGCGAGACCGACAAGATACTGCTACTGGCCCAGCAAGCGGCCGCGCCAAGCGCCAGCCAGTCGTAAGAAAAGATCATTGAGGACGAGCGACCAGCGTGCTCAAAGGCAACGCGTGCACCTCGGCGAGCAATTTCGCCAAGCTCAAGCCAGCCGCTTGCACCAGTGCCTGGCCTTTATCTGCGGTAGCCGCTGCTGCGTTACCCACGGCGCCCGAGACGTTGTAGTCCTGCGTTTGCCAGCCCAGCTTGGCGCTTTTGCCGTTGCCCAAAATCGCAAACTGTGCGGCCCGGTCTTGCGCGCTGGAGTGAAAATTCTGCGCCTGCGCCATGTCCACCAGCGCGGGCTTCAAGGCCAGCATCATGGAGGTTTCCACATCACCGGCATGAATGCCAAAACGCTGCTCCTGGGCACCAAATTGGGCATTCACGTCCTGCCCCTGCGCATCCAGCAGCGGCAAGTTAAACCAGCTCACGCTGTACACCAGCAGGTCCAGCCGGGCGCGCAGGTCACGCGCCACCAGGTCCATCACGCTGACCTGCCCGCCGTGTGAATTAAAGAGCACCAGCTTCTTGATACCCGCAGCTGCCACCGACTCGCCAATGTCGGTCCAGAGGCGCAAAATAGTCTCGGCTTTGAGCGTAAGCGTGCCAGCAAAGCGCGCATGCTCCGGGCTCAGACCTACGGATTGCGTGGGTAAAAACAGCACATCTAAGTCTGGGGCTAAATGCGGCAAAGCCGCAGCCACCACGCCGTCCACCAGCACGGTGTCCACACTCAAGGGCAAATGCGGTCCGTGCTGCTCGGTAGCGGCCACCGGCAGCACGGCAATGGTGTGCGCCGCTTGGCCACTGTGCAGGCGCTGGGCAAAGTCTTGGGTGGAGCGGTCGGCCCAGAATCTTGAGGGGTGTGTCATGGCCCTATCTTAAATTAGAGAGTTGCCCCGGCTGCCAGGTGAACGGGAGGCCGGTTGCGTCACCCCCTATGTTAAAGTTCCTTGAGAAAAATCAGACCTTGCCGCCCTGGCCGGTCAATCAGATTCACACCCCAAACATAGTAGAAAACACATGGCACCTTTCGGTCTAACTTACGCTGTTTACGTGGCCATTGTGGGCGGCTCCATGATCGCCTTTGACCCGCCGCCTGCCACCCCCAGCGTGACCGGCACACCGCCCAGCTTGTGGCAACTTTCTGTGGGCCGCAACGACCCCAAAAAAGGCACGGTTGGCCAGGACGGCATCTTCACCTTGGAGTACCGGCCTGAAACCGAGATCGGCTGGCGCTTCAAGCCCTTGTATGTTGTCGGGGCCTCGGTGGATGGTGCGGGCTACGTGGGTGTGGGCGTGCGCAAAGACTACACACTCGGCCCGGTCCAGGTTACCCCGTTTATCGGACCGGTGCTGTACCAAAGCCAATTGGGCAACACCTTCAACAGCAAAGAACTGATCCAGTTCCGCACCGGTTTTGACGTGCTGCTGCCCATTAACAAAGAGCTGTCTGCCGGCATGGGTTACTACCACTTGTCCAACGCGGCCCTCACCGGTTCCTCGGCCGGTTTGGATGTGACCAAAGTCACCCTGCAGTACAAGTTTTGAACCCCCTAGCGGGTCCAATACGCAAAGGCTAAAACAAGCCTGGGGCCGCCTCTGGTGGCTCAGGCGGCTTTGTTGCCTGCGTCACCAAATCTTGCGCGGGGTACAGGGTCAAGAAACTGGCGCTCTGCGCCGCTGAAGCGCCCAGCCAGTCGCCATAGCGATCTTCCGGCAACACCACCACCATGCGTTTTTCATCTTGCGGCTTGTGAAAGTGGCGCATCAGCGGGTGGGCGTCGGCGTTGACCGTCAGCAGGGTGAAGCTATGTAACACCGCGCCTTGCGGGCTCTTCCAACGCTCCCATAAACCGGCAATGCCCATGGGCTGGCCATCGGCGCGGGCAATGCGGGTGGCTACCGCTTTGCCACTGCGCCAGTCCGGCTCATAAAACGCCTCGGCGGCAATGAGGCAGTGGCGGGCCTCGCGCCAGGCGGCGCTGAAACTGGGCTTCTGTGCCACGGTCTCGCTGCGGGCGTTGTAGGTGTGGCGAGACATCGTGGCGTCTTTAGCCCACGGCGGCACCAAACCAAAAGCGCCCAGCAGCGCCTCACGCGCAGGCACCGCCTCGTCACCCACGCCAGCCTGCGGGTGCGTCCGCACAAACGGCCCCAAATAACCCGGCCACATATCGCCCCGACCTAGATCAGACGGCGGCTCCACGCCAAACCGTGTCTTGAAAGCTTGCGGATTTTTAACGGCTTCGTAGTGGCTGCACATGGCAAAAGTGGGGCGAGTAAGGTTTAACGCGAAGCGACAAGCGTAACCGTAACTCGGCGGAACCGGGCCTCCCGCCCCTTAAAACGCCTTCGTCAAAACAGCCTGAAAAAACCTGGCGCTCATGGCGTTGCGGGATTGCAGCATTTGCGTGTACGACAGGTTGATGCCGGTATTGAGGGCGGGGATCATGCTGGCCAAAAAGATGCCACCGGCTGTGGCGCTGAAACGGTTGGCGCCTAAGGTGCCCCCCGTGTCGTCCTGGTACTGCGCCACTTTCAAGAGGTTGACCCCCACGACGCCAACAGGGGTGAGGTAGGCCGCGGCCAGGTCCAGGCCGGCAAAGTTACCTGAGCGCACCTGGTTGTCTTGGTTGGTGGTGTTCAGGCCCAGGCTGGCGCGCACGCCCAGCGTTAGGACATCGTTAGCTTTGTAAGCCACGGCCACCCCCGGGCGCAGGGTGTAGAAGTTACCAAAGCCCACGTTGTAAGCTTTGTCTTTGTTGTGTTGACCCGTAGGCAAGGCCAGCGTGGCACCCACCATGATTTTTAAATTGTCTCGGGCTTGCACCCAGGCGGCGGTGATCTCCATGTCGCCCAAGTCGCTCGCGGTGCCAGAGGCAGCGGCCGATTTGCTCGCCAGACCGCCAGGGTAGCCCGCAGCAAACCCGGCCTGCACACCGGCTTGGGTAGCCTCGGCGGTTCCTGCCGGGTAAGGGGCACCAATAGAAGGGCTCAGCGTGCCCAGGGTTGGCGTGGCGCCCGACAGGCTGGTGTTCAACTTAATGCGAGAAAACATGAGGTTGGCGATCAATGACAAACGTCCGCCTAGGTATTCCTCTTGGCTTAGGTGACCCAGCACCAGGTTACCAACTGACTGCGACTGTTTGGCGTCACTCTTGACGGTGGCGGTGTAACTGGCACTACGCAAGATGCCATCGCCCAGCACATCGGTAGGTGGCGTAGCCCCAGCTTGGCTGGACGTTAAGGTGTTGCCATCGCTGCCTGTGGCCTTGCTGACTTCAATCTGGGTGAAGATCAGACTCACAAAGGGGCCAGGGTGATCCAAAGGGGCAATGATTTCTGCCCCCAGCGTACCGGTCAGGGGAAAGCGCAGTTTCATGCCATCGGCGGCCTGCGCGGTAGTGGTCAAAAAGGCCGATGCGCCCAGCAACAAACATCGGGAAACAAGCCCTGAAATAAATGAAAAATTCATGGTGTTAAATGGTGTGACAGGTTGGGGGGTGGAGTGCTGGCTGTGACACTCCGGCTATTTTTTTAATGGAATGGTTACCAAATTTATGTGGATCATTCTACTGTAGACCCACTAATGTCTAGTTGTTTTTAGGTTGATCCGATACTTAAGTTTTGGGAGTGCGCGGGGCCGACAAAATGAGCCCGATACAGCAAATCCGACAACAAGCAAAGGCCGTGCGCAGGGCTTATTTCAGTCCTTCAAAGTGCTGGGCCGAAGTGACCTGTGTGCCAGCGCCCGCC
>JBIKZP010000512.1:0-3839 GCA_044354655.1 Rhodoferax sp.
GAAGCGACACCACTGTTCCAGCATTCAACGGCAGCGAAATGCGCTGATCGCACTAATAAAAAATATCCATGTCCTTGACAACACTTGAGTGATCTCCATTTTGGTGCCGGCGACGCCGGTTCGATCTGAACGACGCCGCTTTTCGCAGCGCAACTTTGTTAGCGGCTATGGAGCAACAAAACAATTATTTGGCAGAAGTTTTTGAAGAGCCACCATCCTTCACTTTGGCCCGCAAATGCAACTGTGAGTCGGATCGAGCCCTCCGATTCGCGGCCAGCACTTCTATTTTCCCATAGCCAATAACGAATGACGCGTGCGATCGATCAATTTACGCATTGACCAACCGTTTGCTTAATTGATTTAAACATGCTAACGTGATCCAATTAATCCCGCCATTCGGCTGTGAACGCGGCAACAGCCTTCCCGGAGACGATATGAAGATGACTGAACAACAAGGTGAGCGTCCCATTAAGGTCCTGAACACAAAAATTGGATTCGATGGACATGATCGTGGCAGCCGCATCGTGACCGTATTTCAGCGCGATGCCGGCGTGGAAGTCGTCTACAGCGCGCCAGGTCTTGGCGACGATGTGCAAGTAATCAAGGCGGGAATTCAGGGAGATTGCCGACATCCTGGTGGCCAACAAGAACGACAACCCGTTGGCACAAAAAACCGTGCGTCAGCTTGAAAACATGCTGAACCTGCGCAACCCGGCCATAGCGACGGCAAGTGTCATTTCGACCATAGCTATCACCGGCGCGGGCATTCCCAAGCTGCTCGATGACGTGCAACGCTCGGCACACGAGAGGGCGGGCACAAGCGCCGCAAACGACGATGGCCAGCGCGTGCGCCGCGTCCTGGCAGAAACGCTGACCGGACGGGTCCGAAGCCTGGTATTGACCATGGACGATCCGGCGCTCGAGGGCATTTGTCATCGGGGGCAGCGCGAAGGGCTAGGCATAGATGCCGCACCCTGCGAACTTTTGCACGAGATTTCATGCATCGCCGGCAAGCATACCGCTTCGGGGCTGGGCTGATGGAGCGCGCAAAGGCGTACCTGCCAACGGGCTTTTTGGGGGGCCATCAAATGCCAGCAGATGCAGGGGTGCTCTGCACCGAACGGGAGTGCCGCAGCTCCCGGTGCCGATTTTTTCTTGCAACACTCAGCAAATGCGAAATTGACACCATCAGGAGCGCCGCATGACGTCAAACGAATCCACTCTGCCCGTCTTCAAGGGTAGCCCGCGAAGTACCGTATCACCTCCGCTCCAACGGGCCAGGGAGCTAGGGATCCGACAGGTGCTCGACGCCGACGGCGGCCTGGCAGGTGACCTGCCCGACCCTGATCTCCCGAAAGAGACGCTGCTGAAAATCTACCGCACGATGGTGGAGGTTAGTGCCATAGACGCGCGTGGATGGAAACTGCAGCGTTCCGGACGCATCGATTTCTGGATCCCGTCGCGGGGCCAGGAGGCGTCGCACGTGGCCTCGACCATTGCGATGGACACATCCGACTGGATATTCATGGCCTCGCGCGAGCCCGGTTCGATGCTTGCGCGCGGTGCCAGCATGCTCCAGCTGTTTGCGCAGTTTTTCGGCCGTGCCGACGAGCCAATGAAGGGCCGCCGGCTGCCCTTGTTACTGGGGGATCGTCGGCTCAACATCGTGCCCTGCATGACGATCGTCGGCGCCTACATTCCGCACGCTGCCGGCGCGGCTTGGGCGGCCAAGCTCAAAGGCGACGACACGCGCTTCATCGTTTACTTCGGCGACGGCGCGACCTCGCGCGGCGAGTTCCACAGTGCGATGAACTTCGCCGGAATCCACAAACCGCCCATCGTCTTTTTCTGTCAGAACAATGGCTGGGCGGTCTCGACACCCAATGATCGCCAGACCGCCGTCGACACCTTTGCCGAAAAAGGCAACGCTTACAAGGTCCGCAACCTGCGCGTCGACGGCAATGATCCGCTCGCAATCTACAGTGTCACGCGCAAGGCGCGCAATGAGGCGCGCGAACACGGACCGACACTGATTGAAGCGGTGACCTATCGCCTTGGCCCGCACACATCGTCTGACAACCCCGACCTGTACCGCACGACTAACGAAGCCGACGAGTGGCGGCGCTGGGATCCGATTCCGCGCTTCCGGCGCTACCTGGAAAATCGCGGCTTCTGGTCAGCCAGAGACGAGCAGCAGTTGCTCGAACAGTGCGAGAAGCAGATCGACGAGGCCGTTCATACTGCAGAAGCAATGCGCCAGACCGACCCTGCAGAGATGTTCGATGACGTATTCGAGACGCCGACCACTCTGCTGCAGGATCAGCGCAAACAACTCGTCGCCGAACTTGGGGGGGAGCGTTGACATGACTCAGATGACCGTACTCGAAGCTCTCAACGCGGCCATGGTTCACGAGTTACAGCGCGATCCGCTGGTCGTGATCCTCGGCGAGGACGTAGGGACCCAAGGAGGCATTTTCCGCACCACCGAAGGATTGCAGGAGAGGTTCGGAGTGAACCGCGTGATAGACACTCCGCTTGACGAGAAAGGTATCGCCGCCCACGCGATCGGCATGGCCTTGTATGGGCTAAGACCGATTGTCGAGATCCAGTTCTCCGGCTTCATCCACGACGCTTTCGAACAGTTCATGTTCTGCGCCAGCAAGTACCGTTGGTTGACGGGCGGCATGTACAGCGTGCCGCTGGTCGTGCGCGCGCCCTCCTTCGGAGGCATTCGCGGCGGCTTCTGGCATTCCCAGAGCCCCGAGTCCTACTTCATCCACGGCGGCGGCATGAAGGTTATTGCCCCATCGACCCCACAGGACGCTTACAGCATGTTGCTGGCGGCCATCCGAGATCCAGACCCGGTGCTGGTGCTTGAACCCGTCCCGCTGTACCGATCCCTGCGGGGCGAAGTCTTGGACGACGGTGTCGCGGCAGAGCTTGGCGTGGCCGAGGTGGTGCGTGAAGGGCGTGATCTCACACTCGTCACCTGGGGCCCATTGCGGCACGACTGCATGCGGGTTGCGCAGACGTTGGCGGAGCAAAATGGATATGACATTGAGGTGATCGACCTACGCTCGCTGGTGCCGTACGACGAGGCTTGTATCGTTAACTCAGTCATGAAAACTGGCCGCCTTGTAATCGCCCATGAGGCGGCGACATCCGGCGGTTTCGGTGGGGAATTGGCTGCAGTCGTGCAACAGAAGGCATTTGGCTTTCTCCGTTGTCCGATCGAACGGGTCGCCCCGCCCGATCTGCCCTATGGCTACGCTGGTGCTGACCAGTTTTACCGACCCAACGCGCGCCGGATCAGCGCGGCTGTGGTGCGCACGATGGAGTTTCTCGTATGAAGTTCGAGTTCAAGATGCCGGACGTCGGCGAAGGTATCCACGAGGCCGAACTCTTATCCTGGAGCATCAAACCCGGCGATCGAATCAAGGAAGGTCAGGACATTGCCGTACTGAATACGGACAAGGTGACGGTGGACCTGCCGTCGCCGCGCTCCGGGACGGTCGTGTCGCTGCACGGGAAGCCAGGCGACATCATCACGGTGAACAGTGTGCTTTTGGTCATCGACATGGACGAGGCCCAGCCCCTAGCGCCGGCGTCACCCCAAGCGCAGACGCCTTCGATACCTGCAGAGGAATCTAAGCTGCCAAACGCAGCCCGGGTGGCTGCGGGGCCATCGGTGCGCCGGCTCGCCAGACAAAAGTACGTGAACCTCGAACACATTGTTGGCACAGGCCCACGTGGCCGCATCCTGAAGACCGACGTGGAAGCGGCGGCTGAGTCTGGCGCTGTGACTGACACAGCTGAACCGGTCGCCAGTCCGGACCGGC